>DYPH01000357.1 GCA_020720045.1 Sorangium cellulosum
TGACGTCGGTACTGCGGGGGTAGTCGATCTTTACGAGGCGGTTGTGGCCGTCGTACTGGTAGGTGACGTTTTCACCGTGTCCGCGGAGAACGGGGTCGTTCTTGCGGATGAGGTTGCCCGCTTCGTCGTAGTGGGATTCCACGGTGCCGGTATCGGGGCCGGCCAGGCTGACGCGTCGGCCGGCGAGGTCGTAGGCGACGCGTACGGTTCCTCCGCGGATGTCGGCGGCCCCGACGAGCTGCCCTAGGGGGTCATATTCGTAGGTGCCGCGCATGAGAAGGGCGCCCGCAGTGTCGAGGCGGCGCAGTTCTTCCACGTTGCCCCGGGAATCGGAGTATTTTTCCGTGCTGTTGCCCAGGGGGTCGACGCTTCGTTCGCGGTGCTTCCCGTCGACGACGCCGTAATGGGTTATGGTCTCGGCTCCGTCGGGCAGGAGGATGCGCGTTACCCGGTCCAGGGCGTCGTACTCCTTGCCGGTGGGGCGGAGCATGGCGCCGGGAGCGGGGAGCTCGCTGCCTTCGGCGAATTGGCTCTGGCCTTCGGCTATGGTGCGTCCCTTGGCGTCGTAGGCGACGGCGCCGGAGAGGTTCCAGCCGTAATGGCGGGTTCCTCCTTCGTCCCGGTATTCCCCTTCCTTGGCGGTCTGGAGCGCGCGGCCGAGGCCGTCTACCGCCAGCGCGGTGCGCATGACCTGTTCGTCCGCGCTGTCGTGCCGGAGTTTATTATAGGTGACCGCTGTCCAGGGATAGCGGTCGGTGCGGTACTCGTAGCGGACCGCGGGCACGCTGCCGCTGTCGTAGGGGCTGCGGACGCTTTCAAGCCGGCCGCGGCTGTCGTAGGTGTAGGTCATTCGGTTCCCGTTGGCGTCTTGCTGCCAGCGGGGTTTCCCTATTTTCACGTTGTAGCCGGCACTGTTCTCGTAGACGGCGGCTCCGATGGTCACGTTGTCCCGGATGATTCCTTCCGCGTAGCTGTGTACATCCTCGTCGTATTCCCACCTGATCCGCGC
>DYPH01000358.1 GCA_020720045.1 Sorangium cellulosum
CGCCCCTTGCCCATCGCTGGCTACACGACCTCGGTCGAGTGGGGCTCTAGCGCGGCCTTCGAGATGCTCTATCTCGAGCTCCTCTTGCACCGCGGCTTTGCCCCGCGAGACGCCTACGACGCGATGATGAACGCCGTGGACTTTGCCGACACGAGCAACGAGCGCGACTCGCCGTTCGTCCCTCTCGGCTTCGAGATGCGCCCCTACCTGTCATTGCCTACCATCTGACCATCCGCAATCGGGCGGCAAACTCCGGACTTCCCGGAGCCGCGACCGAAGTGGAAGGAGGTCACGATGGAGTCGAGAAAGAAGCGGAGCTACACGGCAGAGCAACGTGAGGCTGTCCTCGCGGACGTGCGTCCACTTGGCGTTTGCGCGGCGGCGCAGAAGCACGGGATCGCGCAGAGTTGCGTCAGTCGTTGGGCGACTGCAGCGGGTGTGAAGCGTGAACTCGGAGCGCAGTCATTAGGATCGGCTCAGCCAACAGTCGCGCCGGTCGAGCTTGGGCCGTTGGCCGATACGCCGGCTGTGTCGACGAAGCGCAAGTCGGCACCCCGAGGACGAGCGGCGAAGAGCTACACACCCTCGCAGAAGGCGCTCATCCTCGAGGATGCGGCGAAGGACGGGGTGGCCAAAGCGGCGACGAAGCACGGCGTGAGCCGCTTCTCCATCTACGAGTGGAGGCATCAGTTGGCGCTCGCCGCGGTGGGACAGGGGCCGTCACCGACGAGTGGTCCTGCGGTGACGGACATCGTGCAGCAGCGGGACGCAGAGATCCTCAGCGAGTGGAGGAGCCACCCTGGTCTCGGGCCGAGCCAGATCGTGAACCAGCTTCGCCGCAAGAGTATCAAGGTGTCCGTGCACACGGTTCGACGGGTGATGGAGGACGCCGGCTATCGGCCGCCAAAGGTCGAGAGGAAGAAGCACGACCGGCGCTACGAGGCCATTCGCCCGAACCACCTTTGGCACCTCGACTTCGTGCAGCGCTTCATTGGGCCAAGCTCGACC
>DYPH01000086.1 GCA_020720045.1 Sorangium cellulosum
TCGCGAGGACGTGTCGCACTCCGAAAAGGAGATTCCGAGCAGCTACCTAGGCTCGTCGCCTAGGCGCCGACGAGGGGCTGCCCGTCGCGAAAGACGCGCACGGCACGGCTCGTTCCCCACGGCTGCAAGAGTGCGTATTCGTGGGGTAAATCCCAAAGGACGAGGTCGGCACGGGCGCCGACGTGAAGCGTACCGGTGTCGCCAAGAGCGAGCGACGCTGCCGCCTCGACGGTCGCCCCCGCGAGCGCCTCCGTTGCCGTGAGCCCATACAGGCGGACGCCAAGCGCGAGGGCCAGGGGGAGGCTCTCCGTCGGCGCCGTGCCCGGGTTTGCGTCGCTCGCGACCACAAGCCGAAGGCCAGCGGCACGCAAGGCGGAAACGTCCGGTGGCGCCTGATTCAATACGAAAGACGCCGTCGGCAGGAGCACCACCCGCACGCCCGCTTCCGCCAACGCGCGTCGCCCCGCATCGTCGAGCTGTTCGACGTGCTCAACGCTCGCAGCCCCAAGCTCGGCGGCGAGCTTCGCGCCACCAATGTCCTGGAACTGGCCAATATGCATACGGATTCCGAGTCCTGCCCCCTTCGCAGCGCCAAGCACTGCACGCCCTTCGTCGATCGAGAAGGCGTTGGCGTCTAGGTAGGCATCGGCGAAATTAGCCTGTTTGTTTCGGCCGACTTTCGCCGCAAGAGCGGCCATGGTCGCCACGTATTCGGCCCGGCGATCGGCCCACGCGACGGGGACCGCGTGGAGGGCGAGGAACGTCACCACGACCCGCGGAACATCTGTGTATGATGCAACCTTTGCGATGGCGGCGAGCTGCTTCCGCTCCTGATCGGGCTCCAGGCCGTACCCGGATTTGACCTCGACGGTCGTCACGCCGAGGGCCGCCATCCGACGGAGTCGTGCTGCCAGCGCTGCGCAGATTTCCTCCTCGGAGGCGGCCGCAATTGCCCGTGCGGAGGCCTTGATGCCGCCGCCGGACGCTGCAATTTCACGGTAATCGTCGCCGCGCATCTTCCGGACGAACTCGTCGTGGCGGGAACCGACCCAGGCCGCGTGGGTATGCGCGTCGACGAGGCCCGGCGTCACAAGCGTGCCGGCGGCGCATTCGGTGTATTCTGCATCAGGGGCGTTGGCGGCAGGGCCGACGTAGACGATGCGCCCCTCGGCCCAGGCGACCGCCCCGTCGTCCCAGGCGGCCGCCGGATCGGCAAAGGAAGCGACGACGCGTCCTCCTCGAAAGCCTTGAAGTTTCATCGGTTTTTTGTTTCTTCGGCAAGCGCGGCGAGTTGAGCGGCGAGGGGGCGGTGGGCGTCCACACACTGCTGAAACGCTTCCAGGCTCGGGGTCGTCTTTCGGCGGAGTCGGGCCATGCGGCGGGCCGCCTCTTCGCAGCGCGTCCGGAAGAGGGGGCTCGCCTCGATGGCGCCGACAAGTGCAGCATGCACATGATCGGCAAGGTCTTCGTCGGAGCAGACGAGGAGCGCATCGCAGCCGGCCGTGATCGCGGAGACGGCATGTTTTCCGCGGTCTCCGTCGCCGACGGCGTCGAGCGCCTTCATCTCGAGGTCGTCCGAGAAGAGCACGCCGTCGTAGCCGAATTCGCCACGAAGAAGATCGGTGCAGAGTGCATACGACAGCGTCGCGATGCCGGCGTCCTCCGATCCGGCGGAGACAAAGGCATCAAAGCGGACGTGGGCGCTCATGAGGGAAGGGAAGAGGCTCGTCCCTGCGGCGGCGGCGGCGCGAAATGGTGCAAATTCAACGGTATCGAGGCGTTCGCGTGCATGATGCACGGAGGGGAGCGCGAGATGGGAGTCGACGGTCGTGTCGCCGTGGCCGGGGAAGTGTTTTCCGCAGCCGTCGATGCCGCCCGCCGCCAGGCCCCGCGCAAAGGCGGTGGCGTGTGCGATCGCCACGTCGGCCGTTTCGCCGAAGGCACGGTCGCCGATGATCGGGTTCTTCGGCTCGCTCGCGACGTCGAGTACTGGCGCGAAATTCATGGTAAAACCGAGCGCGGAGAGTTCGCGGGCGACGGCGACGGCGGTCGCTTCGAGAAGCTCGGGATGCTTGGAGAGTACACGCATTGGCGGGACGACAAGCGCGGGGGCCGGCAGTCGCCGCACGCGTCCCCCTTCCTGGTCGACGGCGACGATCGGCGCGCCGTCCGGCGTCGCCTCTTGGAGGGAGCGGATGGCGGCGACGAGCGGCGCAAAGTCCCCATTTTGCGGAATATTTCGGCGAAAAAGGATCGCTCCTGCCCGCTCGCCACGGCGAAGGGCATCGAGGAGCCGCTGGGAGACTCCGGATGGCCCCTCCGAATAGCCGACCACGAGAAGGGAACCGGCGAGGGCGGCGGTGCGCGACAGCATCGGGGGAGCTGTGTACCATGCGGCCGATGCGAAGGGTGGCCGCGCTCGTCTTGCTTGCCGCCTGCGGTCCCGCCGCTTCGACACCCCTTTCCGCCGCGCCGACCGCAAGCGTTCAAGACCCGGAAAAGGCCGCCCCCCACCCGGCTCTAGCGTCGAGCGCGGCGGTGTCGGATGGCGATCGTGAACCGGCGGTCGGGGAACGTCTCGATCTCGCTGCTGCGCGCCGGTACCTCGTGCGGCGGGTGAACGCCGACCGCTCGAAATTTCAGCTTCCGCCGGTCCTTCTCGACGACGGTCCGGCGACGATCGCCGCCCAGCGTCACGCCGAAGATCTCTGCCGCCATGGCTTTCTCGGCCATTGGGGCTCCGACGGCTCCGTCCCCGAGCAGCGGTATTCGGAAGCAGGCGGCGCCGACATGATCCTGGAAAATGCGCTCGGCGTCGTCGATGAAAAGTCCAGAAAATTGCAGGAAAAAGTCGCAATTTCCGGCGCAGAGCTCGCGCGTGCTGAGTCGCTCTTTTTTGACGAACTGCCGCCCCACGACGGCCACCGAAAGAACATCCTGACGGCGACCCACACCCACGTTGGCGTCGGGATCGCGATCACCGAGGCGCCCGGCGAGCTCGGCGCTCCGTGCATTGTGCAGGAATTTATCGATCGCGCCGGCACCTTCGCGCCGCTGCCGGCGGTCCTCCGCGCCGGGGAGGGGCTCAACCTCGAAGGAACGATTGCAAGCCCTTTGATTGTCGGTGGATTTGGCCTCGCGTTCCTCCCGTCGCCGCTCCCGCTGCCGGTGGCGGAGGCGAACCGCCGGCGCTCCTACGCGGTGCCGGCGCCGACGGTGCAGTTCTGGCCGAAGGGTTTTCGCACGCCGCTGCCGGTCGCCCTGGAGGCGGTCGCTGGCGGCACACGCGCGACGCTTCAAGTCCCTGCCGCCATGATTCCTCACGGCGAAACGCCCAAGCAGCCTGGTTTGCTGGAGATTTCCGTCTGGGCGCGGGCGGCGGACGAAGAGACCTACCGGCGAATTTCGTTGAGGACGATCCCGTTCCGCCCGTGAAACGTGATGGCCGTGAACTCGGCGCCGTCTCCCGCTTCGCGGACGGACGCGTTTGCTGAGAACTCCGCGCCGTCTCCCGTTTCGCGGACGGACGCGTTTGCTGAGAACTCCGCGCCGTCCCCCGCTTCGCGGACGGACACGTTTGCCGACACCTCCGCGCCGTCTCCCGCTTCGCGGACGGACGCGTTTGCTGAGAACTCCGCGCCGTCTCCCGCTTCGCGGACGGACACGTTTGCCGTGAACTCCGCGCCGTCTCCCGCTTCGCGGACGGACGCGTCGGTCAGTCGCCGCGCCTTTCCAGCGCTTCCCGCCAGGTCGTCGCGCAGTGGGGCTCCGCCCGCGCATCGAGACCGGCGCACCGGTAGGCGTTTGGCCAGGGACCAAACGTCAGATTGCGCTCATTCCCGACGAAGGGGGCCTGCTTGCGCCGCTCACCGTCGATGAATGCGCTTGCTGCCTTCGCGCGGAGATCTTTCTCACTTGCGGCGCGACTTGCACGGAGTCTGTCGAGCTTTGCCTGCAATTGAAGCTTGATATTCTCATCACTCTCAATGGCGAGAACCCGCTCGAGCGAGGTGATCGCCGCCGCCTGGTCGCCGTAGCGCGCAAGGAGAGTGCTCGCGGAGAGCGCGCGGTCGGAGTCGCCACCGAGCTCAACGGCGTGAGCGATCGCATGGGCGCCGTCCCGGGTCCACTCGTCGCGTTCGGCCTCCGTCGCAAGAAAGGAAGGGGCGAGAAACGCAAGGAATTGGCCGTAGTGCATCCACACTTTGTGGTCATAGGGGCGAGCCTGGAGCCCCTTCTCTAGGTATGCGCGCGCCGTTCGAGCGTCTTCTTCCGTCCCCCGCGGCGGTCGAAATACGAAGAGCGTGTCGACATAGGCGAACATCGGCGGAAAGTCCGGCTCCAAATAGAGGATCGGATCGATGTAACGTTCCAGCGGCATCCGGCGCTTTTCGTTCACATGAATCCCATGTTGAACGAGGAGTTGCCCCCAGAGATAATCGACCATGGCGGCGTCATGTCCGAGCGCAAGCACCTTTGTTTGCGCTGGCGGAGGCACAAGAACCACATCTTCGCGGGTCCGAATCGCGTGGGCGTCGCTCGCCAAAGACGGGCGAAATTGCCCGGCCGCAAGTGCCCCGAGCGCGATCGCCGCGCCGGCAACAAAGACCTCGACGTGTTTCACTCGAGTTCGTTCTCCACGTACATTCCTGGAGCAATCTTGTCGGGCGATCCTTCGATTTCAAAAATGCTTGAGGTTCCATCGCCGTCAAGGTCGCCGTTGGCGGTCGCCTTGAAGCGATTCCCTTGATTTTCGAAGGAGAATGAGAAGCGATGGGCGTGCGCCAACGGGCGAGGGGCGTCGACGGGGGCGAACGCGAGTGCCGCCCAAGTCGGGTGATCCCACGTCCCCGGAGGATCGATCACCGCGACGCCGCGAGGCACGATCTCTGGGGTTCGCGGGGTGGTGGCGGCGAGCGGTTCGCCGCGCGCCGTCCGCGCAACGGTCGCGACGCCGATGCGCTGCAGCCCCGCCTCTGCCTCTACGAGATGGGATCCATAGAGATTTTTCGCGAACGCAGGGACGGCGATGACGGCCAACGTCCCCCCAAGCGACGCCGCTGCCGCAAGGACGACGATAGAGAACTCGCGACCGAACACCGAGACATGCACGAACACTAGAAAGCACACCTCGCGACGAAATCGAAGCGTTCCGCGTCGACCAGAATCGGCGAAAAACAAACGAAAAAAGCCCCCGGAATTCCGGGGACTCTCTTCGAGAAGATTCGTGCATGCGGGGCCGGTCAACACGGGCCCGGAGGCGTCGACGCTCATTCTTCCGGCCTCTCCTCGATAATGTTCGGGGAGACGAGGAGGCGCTTGGTGGTCGCATCGATGTTGCCCTTGGTCGTGAACTTCGAGAGGGTGCCGTCGCCGTTCAAGTCGCCCTCGGCGGTCGCCTCAAACTTCGCGCCTGACGTTGCAGCGGTCGCGTCAGACGTGTACATGTACATGAAATACTGGGGGGCATCCATGACGAAGCGGAGGCACGGGAAGCCCCTGTTCGCTTCGACATCCGGGCCGGGCGCCCAGTCCTCTTTCTTGGATTGGTATTTCTTTCCCTGGATGGATCCGGGCTTAGCCGGAACCGAGTTTGCGGCGGTCATGCAAAGAGCGCGCATCACACCGGTAGAGGTGCCTTCGCCCATCGGCGCGCCGTCCATCGCCTCACGCTCGTAGGCGGCGGCGATGTCTTTCGTCATCTGACCGAGCGAGTTACGCGCTTCCGCCGTCTTCGCATTCGCAATGTACTTGCTGACGCCGTACACCGCGAGAACCGCAAGGATACCGATGATCGCGACGACGATCATGAGCTCGATGAGGGTAAACGCGCCCTGGTTCTTGCGATTCATGAGCTTGTGAATGTTCTTCATATCTCTCTCCGTGGTTCGTGAAAGGTTTCGAGTGGTTGTACCGTCGCCGGCGCTAGAAATCTTGAGTGGCTAGAGGCTATTCGCCTTCTTTGTCGATGCCGACTTGGGTATTGAAACTGGAGCCGATGACGGCGCTTTCAACACCGTTTCCGTCCATATCTCCACGTGCCTGCACGATGAACCAGTCTTTGATCGGCGTGTCCCAGACAATCGCCTTTCCGTTCAGCGTGCCTACACTCCCTTTTGCGGCGACCGCCTCGCCAGCGACCCCCGCCGAAGTTCCGTAGCTGTACATGACCGGCCCGTCCGGGTGGACCGGAAGGAGCGCCCAGGGGCGCCCCGCACTGCCTACACAGTTGGCATTCCAGGCCGATTTGTGGGGAAGCGGTGCCTGAGAGGAGAGGACCGGGCATCGGGCTTCAATGCCGATATCGGCGAAGTGGCCCGTTTCACTTCGGAACTCTTCTTGGGCGATGCGAATCGTCTGAACCATATTGACCGCTTCGGTGATTTTCGAAGCGGTGATGATGCGGCGGTAGCCGACGAGACTGACTGCCGCGAGGACACCGACAATCACCACAACCGTCATGAGCTCGATGAGCGTGAACGCGCGGCGGCGGGCTAGCGTGTTCTTCATTCGGGTGCTTCCCCTACTCCACGAGGCGTGCCAGCTTGGTCGATGGAAGAAAAATATCGGATCTGAATCTTGAACTGCTTTGAAATTCAAAGGTTTGCCGCGAATTGCCCCACTGGCGTAGCCCTTACCCGGGTGGTTCAAGTGACGAACTTTGTCACTTCGCCTCGTCCCGAGTGCCGCTCTTGGTACGTGGGCGTCAGTCGGACGACGGGGCGCTGAGATCGGTTGTGCTCGGCGGTCCGTCGTCGTCCTCTTCCGACAACGCGAGCTTCTGCATGCGGTAGCGGAGGCTCCGGAAGGTAATTCCCAGGAGTTTTGCGGCGTTCGTCCGCACGCCATCGGCCCGCTCGACCGCCTGGAGGATGAGCCGGCGCTCCACTTCGGCGAGAACCGCATCAAGGGAAACGCCGCCCGCGGGGAGGTCGACGAGGTGGGCGGCCGTCTCCCCGCTTGCACCGGAGACTTCGCGGGGGAGGTCGCCGAGGGCCAGGACGGAACCGACGCAGAGGGCGACGGCCCGTTCGACGATGTTTTCGAGCTCGCGGACGTTGCCGGGGAACTCGTAGGCGCCGAGGGCGCGAAGGGTGTCTGGGGAAAAGCCGCGCACGTCTTTGCCGTGTTCGTCGGCGCAACGCTTCAGGAAATGCTCGGCCAATTCGGGAATGTCTTCGCGGCGTTCGCGCAGCGGTGGGACCTCGATGCGAATGACGTTCAGCCGGTAGTAGAGGTCTTGTCGGAAGCGGCCTTCCTTCACCTCCTGCTCGACGAGCCGATTTGTAGCGGCGAGCACGCGGACCTCGACCGGCGATTCCTGGGCCTCGCCGACGCCGCGCACTTTCTTCTCTTGGAGCACGCGGAGGAGCTTCACCTGCATCGACAGCGGGAGCTCTCCGATCTCGTCCAAGAGGACCGTTCCCCCTCTTGCCTCGCGGAAAATGCCGAGCTTTCGGCCAGTTGCGCCAGTGAAGGACCCCTTTTCGTGGCCGAAAAGCTCGCTTTCAAGGAGTGCTTCGGGGATGGCACCGCAATTTACGACCAAGAAAGGCTGGTCGCGGCGGTCCGAGTAGTCGTGGATTGCGCGTGCGACGCGCTCCTTGCCCGTTCCGCTTTCGCCCGTGACGAGGACCGTCGTCTTTCCACTGGCAACGCGTTCAACGAGATCGAGCACTTGACGCATCGCCGGCGAACGTCCGAGGAAGTCACGGGGCCGCTCGCGGTCGACGATCGCGCGGAGTCGTCGGTTTTCTGTGTAGAGTGCACGCTTTTCGCGCGCCTTCTCCACCAACGCCTTGAGTTCGGGCGTGCGAAACGGTTTCGCGACGAAATCGTAGGCGCCGCGTTTCATCGCCTCGATGGCCGTCTCGACGGTCGAGTGGGCGGTCATCAGAATGATTTCGGTGCTTGGCGCCTTTTCCTTCGTCCACGTGACGAGGTCGAGGCCGGAGCCGTCGGGCATCATGAGGTCGCAAAGGACGACGTCCCACGGCTGCGTCGCGCTCGCGATCGCGTCTTTTCCTGCGGCGAAGCCGGGCGCGACTCCGACGCGGTACCCCTCCCGCTGGAAGAGAATCGTGAGCATCTGGCGGAGGCTCGGCTCGTCGTCGATCAGGAGGATGGAGGGGGGCGTCACGATGGCAGTCGATCAGTTAACGACCTCCCGCTGCCGAGTTCCAGGAAATTCCGCCGTTTCGGACAGTCAGCGGGACCAAACAAAAGGAAAACGCCCAGCCCCCTTTCGGAAGGCGGGCGTTCGCCCGTTTCGGATCGGCCGCGGCTACTTCTTCCGGCCGATGACGACCTTCGTCGCTTCGCCCTTTGTCGAGAAGGGTACCGTCTCGCGCATCCCCTGATCGCTGCTGATAAACAGCGCCGTGTGGGAGCCGGAAGCGACCTTTACCTTCTGGGGGGTGTCGCCGAGCGGCTTGCCGTCCAGGACGACCTTCGACGGCGGGACCGAGTTCAGCGTCACCATCGTGTCGCCGCCCGCCGGGGCAGCGGCCGTCGCCGTGGTAGCTGCCGTCGCCGTGGTAGCTGCCGTCGTTGCCGTGGTTGGCGCCGTCGGCGCCGGGGCGGCCCCCTTCGCGGTCATGTTGATGGTGATCGACTTTTCCGCTTGCCCGTCGACGAACTCCAACGGCTGCTTGAAGTCGTCGAAACCAGCTTTTGTCGCCTCAAGCGTATAGCTCTTGGCCGTCGGAATTTCGATAACCGCCGGGAATTTATCGGGAACTGCTCGACGGTCGCTCCCCGAAACGAGGAATACCTTCGCGCCGGCCGTCGCCAAATCGAGGGTGATCCGGCCGGTGAGGACCTTGAGCTTCTGCTCACCGAGGTCGAGCACTTCGTCGGCCTTCACCGTGATCGACTTCTCGAAGGCCTCGTAGTGGCGCTTCTTCACGTCGTCGAACACGTCGACCACGGTGATTTTGTAGGTACCGGCGGCGAGATCGGTGATCGTCGCCGGAAGCGCGCCGCGGTCTTTGCCGTCGACGAACACGTGGAGGCCGTTGCCCGGGCTCGTCACCTTAAAGCCGGTGCCCTTCGTGGCCGCCTGCTTCGTGTCGTCTTTGGTTTCGCCGCCCGCCTTCGTGAGCTTGAACGAAACTTTCGCGTCCTCGCCCCCCTTGAGTTCAAGGTGCTTCGGCTCGGCCTTCTCATAACCGGCCGCTTTTACTTTGATATCATGCGGCGATGCCGGGACATCCCGGAGGATGCAGGGGCTGGTTTCGCAGCCTTCGCGGCGGCCGTCGAGATAGACCTCGAGAGCATCGACGCTTTCGCCCTTGCTGTCGACGACTTCGATATTGAGCGTCCCCTTCTTGGGGAGGATCGCGAGGACGATGCCTGCGGCAACACCGGCCGCAACAACGAGACCCACCGCGAGACCGAGCCAGGTCTTGCCACCGCTGGGGGCGGCCGGCGGCACGAGCGCCGTCTGCTCCAGGTTTCGCGGCGGCATCGACGCCGAGGTCGCGGGAGGGGGAGGCGTCGACCGCGCCGGAGGCAAACTCGCCTGCTTTGGCGGCGGCGGCAGCGCGAGAGGCTGCGTCGTCAGACCCGGCGGCGTCGCGCCGGCGCTGGCTAGGGTGGAGTTGAGGCCACCCGAGTTCGGCGGGAGCGTCGTTCGCGCGGGGGGTGGCGGCGCAGCACCACCCGAATTCGGCGGAAGCGTAGGTGTGCGGCCGGAAGCGGGGCCGAGGCCCACCGGCGGCGGCGGCGGCGTGCCCGGGGGCGGCGGCGGACGCACGGAAACCGGCGCGCCGCCGAGCGGAGCAGCGGCGGGCGGGAGCGCACCAAGCCCTTCCGTCGTCTTCGGCGGATCTTCGTCTTTCTTATCGAAAACGTGGGTCGCTTCGTTCTCGTCGTCCCAATCCATCTCGAGGCCGGCCCCCTTCGCTTTCGCGGGGCTCGCCGCAGGGGCCGCTGCCACGGGGGCCGCTGCCACGGGGGCCGCTGCCACGGGGGCCGCTGCCACGGGGGCGACGGGTGCTACCGGCGCCACGGGGGCGACAGGTGCCACCGGCGGAACGGGGGGATTCGTCAGCGGAGCTGTCGGAGGGGCGCTCGGCGGTGCCGGCGGCCGTACGGAAACGGGCGGCGTGCCTGGAAGAGCCGGCGGGGCGCCGGAAAGCGGCTTGGCCGCAGGCGCCCGGATCGATGCCGGGGGAGGGGCCGGCGGCTGGGAGGCACTCGTCGCCGGGAGGGCGGGCGGCTGTGAAGGAGATGCCGCGGCTGGAGGCGCCGGCGGGGCGCCCGGATTCGAGGCAGCCGGCGGACGCATCGATGGCGGCGGCGGCGGGGCCCCCCCACGAAGTGACGCGGGCGGCGGCGGAATTGCTCCGGGGGGAAGGGTCGCCTTCCCCGGCGGCGGCGGCGGCGCCGAGCGGTTCGTCATCGCCGGACCACCGCTAGGCGGTGGCGGCGGCGCGACAGGGCTCGGCACGCCCAGCAGCGTCTGCTTGGTCATCGGCCGGATGGAGTTCGGCGCTCCATCTCCAGGCTTCTTTCCAAGCCCTTCGAAGATGTCGAGGTTTCCGCCACCGTTCTTCTCGTCCGCCATCGATCACTCCGTCAGAGAAAGCGCCACCGCCATAAGCGGAGTGGCCTCGCGTTTCGCGCGCCGCAGGGCGACCCGATGGCCGCAGCGGTTTCGTGTCGAATCTTGGGTAAACTACTGAGGTTGCGGGGAAAAGATGATGTCTGACCCCCACCCGCCCCGTCCGCGGAGGGGCGAAGCTCCTCGCTTGTGCAGCCATCTCGCCGGTCGGTGCCGATGAGGATGACCCAAGTCGCGATCCCCTACCAGACCGTGAAAGGTGCGTGAAGGTGGTTTGTGGAGTCCCCCCCGATTGCGTCGGCGTCTGGTGGTCGTGCCGTCACCGCCCCGATTCCCACCACCGTTCGTTCGGCAGAAGCCCGCGCTTCGAATTCGTGCCGCAATGCACTTCGCCGATTTCGCGATGGTAGAGGTCCCAATCTTCGATCCAAACCACCTTGACCCCTATTTTCGCCAGTGCCGCTTCGAGCTGAACTTTGAAGATGTCTTTCCCGTCGATGACCGGCCCGTGGGGCTCCGGTGCCGCGAAGGTGTCGTCGGCGAGCACGAGGCCATTTACTGTGCCTGGTTGGTAGGCGACCGACGCGCCTTGAACCGGCTCGTGGAGGTAGGGGACCCGAACAATCTCGGCCTCGGTCAACCCCGTTTCCGCTTTGAGAATCGCGAGTTGCGACTGAACATGAGACGCCGTCGATGCGCTCTCGCTCATCACGTCCGTATTCGCCAAGACCTTGGCGATCGTCGTCTCGGCAGGCGTCTCTGCACCAGTGTCGTCGATCCACTTTCGGCCCGTGAAAAGGGGAGTGTCCCCCTTTCCCGCATCGACCTGCGCCTGGAGCATTTCTCTCGCGAGGGCGGGGTCGTTCACCAAGGCGACCCATCCACGCGGTGTTGGCGCTTTGACGAAAGAAATAGTCTCGTCAACGTGCCCGACAAAGAGCCACGACGTATCGATGTTCACTGTCGGCTGGACTTCCTGCGCGTCCAACAGTTTCGTGAACGACCGATCTGGCGCAAAACTCTTGATTGAACCGCGAAGGAGACGCCCAAGCGGATAGCTACTGGCGCCGTCAGAAAAGGGCGGAATTGTTTCCGTATTTCCGAAAGAATTTAGCGAATCGGACGCTTCGTCATGTCCCGCATCGAATTGCTGAACCGCTGCTGAGTCGGGGCCGCGGAACTTGATAAATGCGACCTTTCCCGCGGGCCGCAAGGGGCTCTTTGCCGACTTGGGCTCGTAGACATTTGGCGAACGCAAGAAGATATTCATCTTCTGTTGCTTGCCTTCGGTGGCCGGCATGGAGGCGTAGCCAATCTCCATGTAATCCTGAATCCACTGGTCGTAGTAGGGCTGCGTCCGTCCGAGCTGCTCTTCGCCGTCGAGTTCAAAGAGGAAGTCCGAATTTGCGTTGGGATAGCGGGCTGCGATGGCCGCTTTCAGGGCCGTGCGTGTTTCGGTAGAGCCCGAGTCGCCCGGAAATTTGGAGATGAAAATCTGTTCTTCTGGCGCGAGATGGTGCCGAAGCACAACGGGAGCCACGCGGAGAAGAACACTGTCGCTCGTGTCTTTCCCGCCGCTTGAGACGGTGAACGTGACCGTGACCCGACCGTTCCAGACGTCGGTATCGCGGACAATATCGGTACCCTCCAGGCCGAGGGAAACGCCATCACGAAGATCGGTGGAAGAGAGCGTGTCGACCGTGGGATCAAAAAGCACCCACGCTCCGTTACGCTGAATAAACAAATGCACCTTACCTACCGAAGCATCGTCGACGGCGAGGTGCCCGACGGCATCAATCGGGGCTTGCGGCCAGGGGCGCGTGCCGAGTGGGGCGAGATCGAGTGCGTCCGCATCGCCGTTGATTTCCGTATCGGTGGCGTCGTTGCAGCCAGGGAGGTCGATATCGCTAAGTGGGCTGCCGGAGTTGTTGGTACCTGAGCAGCGCTTGCTGTCGTCGTCAATATTTGCCAAGAAAATGGCGCCGTGTTTGGCGTCCCAGGTCCCCTTATCGACCACTTCGGTCGGGTCATCCCAATCGAGCTTTCCGTTGCGATTGGTGTCGGCGCGAAGCTCGACAACCGGCGCGGAGGCGGTCTGGACTTCGACGGAACAGGCGGCGGCCGATCCAAATACGGCAAAGACGAGGGGGACCTTCCCCCGCACGAGGCTGAACTTTCCGATCACTTCGCCACCGCCTTCTTCCCCGCAAACGCGGCCACCCGGGGGGCGAGCGCATCGAGCGCCTGCTGTTGCGTCGGCGTTGAAGCTTCGCGAAATACCTCGATGAGTTTCGAAGTTTGCGGCCAGGCGACGGTGGTCAGCGCGTCGGCCGCACTTGCACGCGTCGCTCCTTCGGTTGCAAGATACACGCGAACGGCCTGCTTGGCGGCCGCGGCACGAACCGCAGGACCCTCGGGCAGCGAACGGAGGGCAGGCGTCTCCCAGGCCCACGACGACCCGATCCGGCCGAGTGCATTTGCGACCAGACGAGCGGTCGTTTCATTGTCGGTAGGCACCGTTCCGAGCGCCTCAACAATGGCGACTTTTCGGCAATCACCTACGCCAGCAATAATCACATTTTGAAGAGGGGATACCGTCCTTACGCGCTGGGCGAGGTTCGCTACGTCGCTCTCAATTCCCAACTTTCCAAGCGCTTCCGCCGCCGCACGGACCTCGTAGTATTCGCTCGAACTGGCGAGCACTTCGCGGAACAAAGGCGCCGCCTTGGCATCACGGAGCGCCCCCGCAGCTTCGAGGAGTCCCGCCCGCAACGAAATGCGCGCCGCCTCCCGGCTAGGCATGGCGAATCGCTCAGGAAATGCGAGCGGTTCGAGGAGCGCAAGAAGGGGAACGCTGTGAAGAAGGGGGGCGGTAGCAGCATAGAGTCCGCGCTTCTTCTGGTCGCGCGTCCGCCGATGCGACGACCGCCGCCACCGTCTGGAACGCCTCAGGATGGGCATGCCTCTCCGCGGCGATTCCCGCGTCGAGCTTCGCCCGAACGTCTGCTCCGATCGCGACAGAGACGAGCGAATTCGATGCTTTGGCCGGTGTTTCCGCCAGAGAAGGGGCGCCGGCGAGGAGCGCGGCGAGGGCGAATGAGGCAGCAAGCACCCCAGGGGCGACACGCGTCCGTCCGCGAAGCGGGAGACGGCGCGGAGTTCTCTGCAAACACGTTCGGTGCATCGAAGTCGCGTTAGCGCGCAGGCGTCACGCCGACAAGGGGCCCCCAACCCTTTGCAGACAATCGGGAAAGGTTGCCGACTCGTTAGGAAGGAGAACACTTCTCTCTTGCGGCAATGAGCGGGCGATTGTCTGCCGTCGCAGGCGGTCTTTCGGAAAGTTGCCTCGTCGGCGCGCCCGAAGATCGTCTACAAATCCTGGATGATGGTCCCCGCCGAACCGACGAGTCGCCTGCTCCGATTTTCATCGATTTTTCTGCTCGTCGCCCCCCTGGCGGCTTGCGGAAATGACGCCGACACCGGGCCGCCCGCAGACGGCGGTAGCGTGCGGGACGCGACGGTCGCCGACGATGCGTCGAGCGACGGTGGTCTCGGGCTTGCCGACGGGGCTACCGATGGCGCTGCCGGCCGCGATAGCGGCGCGAGCGACGCCGGTGCACCACGCGACGCAGGACCGCCGGCGGCTCCACGTCGTTTCCTTTGCATCAATGGCGCAGGCGTTGACGGTGCCGGCGGCCGCGGAAGCGGTGGAAATCCCGACTTTGAGACCTTGTGCGCGCGCCTTGGACCTGGCCTGATTCAGGATTGCGCGAGCGGAAACTGCTACTCAACATTCGCCTTTGAGACCACCGGGAACCCGTCACGGGATGCGCTCGTGAGGGCCCTCGACAGCAACAAAGATGGCCGTGTTACAGCGGCGGATGATCCCGCGCGTCTCGTCCTCGTCGGCTACTCGTGGGGCGGTACCAACGTTCGCGACCTTGCCCTCTGGATGACCTCGGAACCCCGGATTGATGACGCGCGTCGACGGGTCGAATTCCTCCTCGCCCTCGACCCGTACCGCCCCGGCGGCACGATGGATATTCCGGGGAACGTTGACCAATTCGTCGAATATCGCCACTCGGTTGCTCCGGCGAACGATTGCTCGCGGATTACCTTGGGGGGCATTCCCGTCAGTGGCCCCTATTTGGGGATTGTCCCGCGCTGCAAGGCGGGGACAGCGTGCACCGATTACGATTACACCTTGGGGGGAGCGACCTTCTTTCCGGGCGCATTTACCCCCGGCCGAGGCTACATCGGTTCAAACGTCGATCATTGCGGGCTCGTCAACGTGGCCGCTTCCGCAATTCCGCCGCTCCTTGCGTCGTCGCCGTTCTCGCCGCTTCCGCCGAAAGTCGCCGTCGCAACCTATTGAGCTTAACCCATCACGGGCACGTGATGTCGCTGTTTGCGTGGGTCTTGAGCGGGTAGGTCCCATCGTAGGGGCCCTCAAAGAAGCACGGACCAGCGACGCCCGCATCGTAGTCGACGACTACGCCGCCGACGCTGTAGTAGGGCTTGTTGATCGTTAGGTTTGCGCAGAATCGTGCATTGTTTTTGACCTTCAACGCGAAGTCTGCGCTCTGGCCTCCAACGTCGACGTTCTTCGGCACATCGGGATTCGGGATTTTGAACGCCCCGTTGGGAATCAACAGATTGGTCGCGACGGCAGTCCCTTCGCCTTTCGCGTCGATAATTGCGTGAGTCTCGTTCGTGTTGTTGAACGTCTTCTCGATGGTGCCGGCGCCGTCCTCAAGGGAAGCAAACGTGACATCGAGGGTGTGATTTCCGTCTCCCACCGGTGCGTACTTCGCTGTCGCTTTAAACCGAATCGGGATCCCGGGGTCCCCAACGCCGCCATCCGGGAGCGGCTGCATTCCCGCGGGAAGACCGTAGGCGATACAAACCGCCATAAACTCCCCTTCGAAGGGGTACACAAACGCCTGGTCACCGGCATCACCTGCGTCGGCAACGCCGGACGTTGACGGAGTCCCCTTCGCGGAAGCCGACGAACAGACTGGGGTCTTTTCAGTCAGCTTCGGACACCCCGTTTCAAACGAAGCAGAGCCTTCGCTGGCGCTCCCCCAAAGGCCGTCGATCTTTCGCACATCGAGGGCGCGGCATACGCCGAGCGGGAGGGTCAAACGGCCATCTTTTACCGAATACCCGTCCTCGCCAAAGCCGCCAGTGCCGTCTGCCGGCGCCCGAAAGAGGCAATGTCTTCCGTTCTTGTCGGCAATGCATGCGTCGGAAGCGCCGTCGGAAAATGTCTCGGAATCGGTCCGTTCGTAGGCGAGGTTTGGTGCAGCCCCAAGTTCCGCCGGAAGCGGCGCCGTGCAGCCGTCCTTGCCAAGCGTGACCTCCAGCTTCTTCACCACCCGGTTGACGGGATTGAAGCAGCGTGCGAGGTCGAAACATGCCCCATTCTCGGGCGTTTCCGCGCCACCGAAGACGTCTGCCGCAGCGTAGAGCGGGAGGACATCCCCGTTGATGACGGTGATCGGCTTGCAGACGCCGCCGACGCGATCTTCGCTAATTGTGCACTTCGAACGAAGAAGCGCGTAGTTCGTCATGACATCGCGCCCCGTCGGAGCTCGCGGCGACCCGCCGCTCTCCTCAATTGGGCCGACCGTGTCGAGATCGAGGGCCCCTAGATTCACCCGGAGGAGGTGCATCCCGTCCTCCGGCATCGAAGCAACAATGCGACGTAGTACGCGCGCATCCCGTGACTCGAGGGCAGAACTGTCGAGTCTGTCGGCGCTTAACGTCTTCCCACGCAAACCGACGAGCGTCACGCGGATCGTCTCGACGATGCGTGTCCCCTTTTTGTTCGTGGAGAACGTCGCGGCGTCGAAAGCGGTCAGAAGGTTGAGCGTCGACGGAAAGCGGACGGTGTTTCCGTCTTTCGATGGAGCCGTCGCCCGAAGTATCGGATCTCCAATAATCTTGCCGGTCTTATCGTCGGCAATGACCAGCGCGACCGCACTGATGTCGTCGGGAACGACGAGATCGGTCTGTAGCGCGAGCACGATTCCGGCGGCGGGCTGGCTGCCGCAGCCGGCGAAGAGCGGGGTCGCGGCAAACACAGAGGCGAGCGCAAAGACGGCGAGCGGTCGTTTCACTGCGGCAGAAATCGCATGCCCTGAACGGGCGGTGGTGGAGAATATTGCGCGACTCGCAAATTTTGCCGCCGTCCGCCCGCTGTCCACGAACGGACGCGGGCGGAGCGGAAGCCTGGTTCTACTCAGACGGCGTCTTCGATAGCCGCGAGAGCCATGCGCGTCTTCGCGATGACCATCCCGACGTTTGCCGAGGCGCGGCAAACGAACACCGTCGCGTGCGACGTGTACTTCTTTCCACGCGTGAATACGTGGAGGAGGTTGTCGCTGAAAACGATGATTTCTTTGAAGTAGTGGTAGTTGTCGAGAGCGAGCCCACGCGCCTTCTTGAAGGTCTGTTCAATCGCCGTAACGTTCGTCCCCTGGAAGAGATCCGCGGTCGCCGCCGCGACGAGATCAAGGACTTCGGACGGGTGGGAGTCGACGGTTTTTACACCCAGGAGCATGCCGGTACCCATATCGACATAGCCAATTGCGATACATTCGGGGACGGCGGACTGAGCGGTGGAGAGGGCGCGTTCAAGAGACATGATGATAGGATTCCGTTCGTATTTGGAGTGTGTTTACGTAGGTTTCGAGGAGAAAAAAGATCGCCATCGCCCGGTCTCCGTTGTCTAGGAATGGAGAGAATGCCGGGGGGGGCGGTGCATTGACACGCCTATGCCATGCGCTCCACGTGAATCGCTGCGGAAAGGGCGATGAGAAATTGTTCTTGGGCGTCCGTGCTCACGAATTTGGGCTCTCGCTTCCGAATACTTGCGATTGCCGCGTGCACATCGAGGCCCTTCCAAATGAGATAGCCGGTGAGCACTGTTCCGGTGCGACCAAGCCCCGCTTTGCAGTGGACACAGACGGACAAATTGCGAGCGAACAGGGAATCGATCTCGATACAAAGATCGATCATGTCGTGGGCCGCCGGCGCCTTCATGTCGGCGAACGGGACTTGGTGATGAACCATTCCGTGCGCGGAAACGTCGGCGGAGGAGATCCGATGTTCCGCCTCGAGCGAAACGAGGACGTTTACGCCGGCCTCGCGCAAGTCCTCAAGATCGTCGTCCAAATCCGCGAGAAGTCCCGGCCTTCGACACCCTCCGAGGCGCGCCGGAATCTCTGGCGAACCCTCGACGGGGAGGCGCGTGGCCGCCTGATAGACCCACGCGGGCTGGAGACGCGCAGCAAGGACCGGCCCGCGTACCCGGCGTACTGCCGGCGGCGGCGCCAGATCCTTGCTGGTTTCCGCGCCCGCCAGCGGTGCCACCTCCGCAAGGTTCTCGCTGGGGTCTGGGCGGAACGTAGGGGATTCACGAAGGACTTCGAGGGTTTTTGCCTCCGGATGGCTTCCTAGATATGGGACCGTCGGGGTCCGTCGGGAGGCGACGCCGTCGCCAACGAGCGCGACCTCCGTCGACGGCGGAAGGAACGACTCGCAGGGGCGCAGAAACTCGTCGCCCGTAGATGCTGGCGGTCCATCAAACAATTCGGGGAATCGACCGCGCAGGTCGGGGTCGACTTCTTCCGGGTCGCTGTCCGGCGACGGGCTCGGGCAGCTTCCCGTTCGGGCATATTGCTTCGCAGAGGCAGTCCTGGGGGCGTTAAAAAAGGAATGGGTTTCCGATGCTTCGACGATTCGTCCGCCGGCAAGGAGGGCGATATTCCCGCCGATTTCGCGGGCAACAAGCTGATTGTGGGTTGCGACAAACACCGGTGTAATTGCCGCGACTTCACGCACGATGGCGCAATAGTGAAATAGTTCGGCATGGCTCATCCCGGTCGTTGGCTCGTCGAGCGCCAACATCGTCGGTTCTTCCGCGGCAAAGCGGGCGAGGAGAGCGAGGCGCGCATCGACCGTCGAAAGCTCGAGCATCGGTCGACCGAGTCGGTCCTTCAAGTGTCCGAGGTTCAGGCGGTCGAGCATTGCGACCGCACGATCCAGGCGAACCGCCCGCGATAGACCGCTCGCCGACGTTTTCGGCAGTAGAGAATCGGCAGTGGCCGCTTCCGTCGGTGCGAGCCCGTCGGCCAGGGATCCAATCCAGGAGGAGGCGCGTTGTCCAACGAGCGCGATGTGATTGCTCGACGAAAGCGGGCGCCCCGCGAGAATCGCCTCCCCGCTGATGGCCGCTTCCCCATGGAAATTTAGCCCCGCAAGCGTCCGAAGTAAGGTGCTTTTTCCAGCAGCGACCGGCCCGACGAGCAGGTGCGGCACTCCCGAAAACAATTCGAGATCTACCGATGAAAGGACAGTCTTCTGGCGAAATGCGACTCGAAAGTGCCGCAACGTCAGCAGCGCCATCGGACGACCACCGACGGTCGCATCGGCAACCGAACCTCGACTCTTCATTCACCCTCCTGCCGAATCCGCGTCAAGGAGCCCCCGCCCTGGCGTGTGGAGCAAGCGACCCATCGACGCGCCCGAATGGTGGGCAAATCAGTCGAGAGTGGCTGCTCACCGAGAGGTATCTTTCCCCTGCTGTCCTGTCAAATGCGAAAACGCCGGCATCGCTGCAGAATTTGCAGTGTGAATATTGCGAACAAAATCAGCGAAGCCGTCGCCCCTGATTCCAGGAACGACGGCCCCAAGTGCCAGAAAAAGTGTTCTCCCATCCGGCGGATCGCCGCGCGGAGACAAACTCGAATCACGCGCCGGTCAGAAAGTGGACCACGTCGCCATCCCGCATGACGTACTCCTTGCCTTCAGCGGCGAGCTTTCCCGCCGCGCGGCACTTGGACTCACCGCCGAGCGCGACGAAGTCCTCCCACCAAATCACTTCCGCCTTGATGAACTTCTTCTCGAAATCGGTGTGGATCACACCCGCGGCACCCGGCGCCTTCGTGCCGTGCTTAATCGTCCAGGCGCGGACCTCGACCTTGCCAGCGGTGAAGTAGGTGTCGAGGTCAAGAATCTTGTATCCTGCACGAATAACCGCGTTCAATCCTGCTTCTTTGAGGCCTGCCGCCTCCAAAAAGTCCGGGCGGTCGGCGGGGTCGAGCTGGGCAATCTGCTCTTCCAAGGCGGCGCATACGGGGACGATCGGGGCCCCCTCGGCGTCCGCCAATGCCTTTAGCGCCTGGAAGTGCTTGTTTCCCGCGAGGTTGGCGAGCGACCCTTCGTCGACGTTTGCCAGGTAAAATGCAGGCTTTGCCGTCAGAAGCTGCATGTCGCGAAGAATGATCGGCGCGTCGTTGTGCTCGGGGAGCTTGAAGCTCCGCGCCGGCTTGCCCGCGTCGAGGTGCGCCGCGAGCGGCTCGCAGATCTCGGCGGCAAGTTTCTCAAAGGGGGCTTGTCCGCTCTTCGAGGCCTTCTTCGCCCGGTCAAGCCGCTTCTGAACGGTGTCGAGATCCTTCAAACACAGTTCCATCGTAATAACTTCGATGTCACCGACCGGATCAATTCGGTTCTCTACGTGAACGATGTTTGCGTCTTCAAAGCACCGTGCCACCTGGACGATAGCGTCGACTTCGCGGATATGGCTCAGGAATTGGTTCCCGAGGCCTTCGCCTTTGGATGCGCCGCGCACGAGTCCGGCGATGTCGACGAAGTTGAAGGTCGTCGGGACGATACGTTCGGCCTTTACGATCTTGTCGAGCGCGTCGAGTCGCGGATCGGGGACGGTAACGACGCCGACGTTCGGCTCGATCGTGCAGAACGGGTAGTTCGCCGCTTCCGCTTTCGCGGACGAAAGCGAGTTGAAGAGGGTCGATTTGCCGACGTTCGGGAGGCCGACGATGCCAACGGAGAGTGCCATGGGGGCCGGCGCGTACCATGAAGCGGACGGCGACGGTAGAGTGTCCCGCAAATTTGCACCTGTTGCCGGGCGCAAAGGTTGCCCTTTTTCCGCGAGTGGCGCACAAGGCGTCCCATGGCCGGGCTACTGTCGTCGCTCCTGCCGCGCAGTGCGGGCGCGGCCCTCCGCATGGTGCTCTTTGCGGCGCTCGGCGGCGTTGCGGGGTTCTGCTTTCTGCCTGGAAAGCATGGGTTTTCTGGCGGGGATGACGCGCCGCCGGAGGTTACGCTTGTTGGAAAGCCCGTCCCCCTCGCTCGCGGCCGCGACGCAGCGCTTGTGGCTGCGCGGGAAATCCTTCGCGCCTACCTTTCTGAGAATATCTCGGTAAAGATTCCTGGCGCGGCGGAAGGAAAGAAGATTGAGCGTCCTCGCGAGCAGCTCGGTGCGCGAATTGACGGCGCCCATCTCGAGGCGCTCATCGCTGCTACCTTCGACCCACGAAGCGCGCTCCTCCGTGCGCATGCCCAAGTTGCGCGCGGGAAGAAGCTTGAGCTGCCTGTTCCGGTTGCGTTTGATGAACGTCGGGCGCTCACCGCGCTCGCGGCGGCCAAAGAGGAGGTCGACCGCGCTCCGGAAGATGCCAAGTTCGACCTGGAAAAACGTAAGGTTATTCCAGATCGTGCGGGCGTTCGTCTTGACGTGTACGGCACACTCGTGCGCCTCGCAGATGGCTTTGCAAGTGGCGAGCCCTCCATCGAAGCATCGGTCGCCGAAATCGTTCCTGGCAGGAGCATCAAGGAAATTGGCGACGTACGGATCGACGACGTGTTGGGCTACTTCGAGACGAAGTACGCCCGCGATCAAAAGCACGAAGCGCGCACCTACAATCTCCGTTTGGCGGCCCAGAAGCTAGACGGCTACATCTTGCTCCCTGGCGAGACCTTCGACTTTAATACTGTTGTTGGTCCGAGAAGCGAAGCCAATGGCTACAAAGTCGCTCCGGTCATTGCCCAGGGGGAACTCGTCGACGGAATTGGGGGAGGGACCTGCCAAATTTCCGGGACTCTTCATGGGGCGTCCTTCTTCTCGGGTCTCGACATTCCCGAACGGAAGCCGCACACGCGCCCGAGCTTTTACATAAAGATGGGGATGGATGCGGCGGTTTCCTACCCAGCGATCACGCTCAAGATCAAGAATCCTTTCGCATTTCCCGTGGTCCTTCATGAAACCGTGCAGAACGGTGTCGTCCGCGCCGAAATCCTCGGGCCGAAGCGGACCCGCGATGTGACGTTTGTTCGGAAGATCGACGAGGCGATTCCGTTCGCCGAAAAGGAAGTGCCGGAACCGAAGATCCCCCGCGGAAAACGGGTACTTGCCCAGCGTGGAATTCCGGGTTTCAAAGTCATTCGGTTCCGGATCGTCCGCGACGGGGCGAACGCTTACCGCGAGCGAATTCCCGACTTTTACCCCCCGACGATGCAGATTTGGAAGGTGGGGACCGGTCCCAGCGACCCAAAGTGGGACGCGCGCGACGACGAGCACCCGGAATACATCGCGGATGAGGTTCTGACAGTGAGTCAAGGTCCAAGTATCAAAGACCCGAAGGTGTCGGAGCCTCCGAAGGGGGGAAACACCATTGAGTCACGGGTTGCGGGGCGCTACGGCAGTCACGGGTGGATCGTGAAGGAGGGGTTCGCGAAGTCGATTGGGGCCGGCGCAAACAAGGATAGTGACGACAAGCCGGATTGACGCGAACTTCCCCATGTGTGGACAGGCGGTGGGCTTGCGAATCGCGCGGGGCGGGCGGACGTGAGTTCGCGGCCTCCTGTAAGGGCGAGAACCGATGCATCCGCCGCACCGAGCGCGCAGGAACTGCATTTGTGCCCCATTTTGAACATTGAAATTGTTGAAATTTGCTCTTGGCACGGCGGCTGCTGAGTCGATAACCATGACCAAGGCAATCCCGACGATTCAGAAGTTCATGACCTATTCCCCCCACACCATCGGAGCCGATCAGACGATGGTTCATGCCCATCGTTTGATGCGCGAACACAAGATTCGCCATCTTCCGGTCCTTCGCGGCGGGCACATTGTCGGCGTCCTTTCGGACGGCGATCTCAATCTGATCGAGACCCTCAAGGACGTCAACCCGGAGACTGTTCTCGTGGAGGATGCAATGACGGAAGCTCCCTACACCGTCGCTCCCGAGACTCCCCTCGACGAAGTCGTTTCCGCCATGGCAGAACACAAGTACGGCTCGACCGTCGTCCTTCAGAACGACAAAGTGGTCGGCATCTTCACGACCGTCGATGCCTGTCGTGCGTTCGCGGAACTCCTTCACAGCCGCTTGACGCACTGAGACGTACGGCGACCGTTGTGCGCGGGTGACTTTCCGCGCCCGCTCGACGGGTGAGTCGTGCCATTCTCGCTCCCGGCGCCCGCAACACGGCGCTGGGAGTTTTTATGTCGGCCCTACCTGATACCGAATTTGGCCTGGCGAGCACGCTTCTCGACGAGTTGCCCGATCCGGTATTTATCAAGGATAGTGCGCATCGCTGGGTGCTCGTGAACCCGGCATTCTGCACCTTCCTCGGGAAACGGCCGGAGGAACTCCTTGGTCGGAACGACTACGACTTTTTCCCGCCCGAAGAAGCTGCCGTATTCTACGCCCAAGATGACCGAGCGTTTGCTTCCGGGAGCGTGCTTGAGAACGAGGAGGTTCTCACGGACCTTGCTGGGAACAGACACATCATCGTGACGAAGAAGCTTGCGATCACTGCAGCGAGCGGTGACCGTTATCTCATCGGAATTATACGCGATCTTACCGAACGACGCCGTGTGGAGGCGCGTCTGGCGCGGGCTGAACAGCTTGCGTCGATTGGCGCCCTTGGAGCCTCCGTCGCCCATGAGATAAATAATCCACTGACATCGGTAAGCGCCAATCTCTCCTTTGTTCGAGAGCAACTTCTCCTTCTCGATTCGCTCCTTTGCCCCGGCGAAGCTGCTCGCGACCTCGTTGAGGATCTTCAGAGCGCGCTCGCGGATGCGGAGGACGGAACACGCCGGGTTTCTCGTATTGTTGAAGATCTACGGGGTCTTGCAAAGGCGGACGCCGGGGCGACGGCGTCGCTCCCGCAGGCCGTCGCTGCCGCCGTCCGGCTCGTCGCGGGAAAAGCGCGCGAGCGCGCCGCGATCTCCGTAAACGTTGCCGCCGAGTTGCCGCGCGTACGCGGCGCGGAAGGGCGCATTTGTCAGGTTTTGGTCAACCTCCTGGCGAACGCAATTCATGCATTCGCTGGCGGGCACCCGGCGACTTCCCACAACCCGGCTTCGGGCAATCAAATCGCGATTTCTGCGCACCTGGCGACGGACGTCGTGGTGCTCGAAGTCGCGGATAACGGGCCCGGCATTGCGCCGGAGACCTTGCGAGCCCTTCAGCCTCGAATTCATGATGCTCGGGAACCTCTCAACGTCGCTTACGACGACGAGCGTACGGGCCTTGGCCTCGGTCTTTCCATTTCCTTTGCGCTGATGAACGCGCTCGGCGGGAACATGGCGTTTCGGGTCAACCCGACTGGCGGGACGATTGTCTGCCTCGAATTTCGTCGGGCGATGGAAGTGGGGCCGTCGCCGACGTCGCCAGAAAGATTGCGGGTCGAAGCCGACTTTCCGGTCGTTCAGAGGGGTGAAAAATCCCGTAATCCCAGTGAATTGTGCTTGCCAGCAACCGCTCCCGACGCGCGCTTGCCGCGGGTTCTCGTCGTCGACGACGAAGCGATGATCTTGCGCTTGATGACGCGAGCTCTCTCCGCGGAGTTCGAGGTTGCTACCGCACAATCGGTCGAAAAAGCGACCGCCCTCCTCGCGGGAGCATCCTTTGATGTGTTGATTAGCGACGTCCGAATGCCCGGAAGAACAGGGATTGACCTGCTGGCTTATGTTGAGGAAACCTTGCCTGCGCTTTCGAAGCGATTTCTCTTCGTCACTGGCGGCGCGGACGGCTTTTCCGAGGTGCTCTTTCGCTCTGCGCGCCCCATTCTTCAGAAGCCCTTTTCCGTCGATCAGCTCCGGGCGGCCGTTCGGTCGCTTCTTTCGACCTAGGCGCGGATGGCGAGGAATGCCGCCAGGCCGCAGAAGAGGCAGAGACTAACGTATTTTGCCATCTTTTCAGAGATTTGTGTGGAGGTCTTTCCTCCAAAGAAATTCCCGAATACGAAGCCAGAAACGACCGCGGTCAGAAGCCGCCACGGGAGACCTTCCGGCCCACGGGCGTACACCAGCACCGCCGGCAAGCCGATGGGTGGAATCATCATCGCGACGCTCGCTGCCTGTATTTCCAGCCGCTTGTATCCGCAACGTGCGAGCGCGGGAATCACGACGAGACCGCCGCCGATCCCGAACAGGCCGGAAAGCGTTCCGGCGAGCAAGCCGATCGGAATTCCCCAGACCGGGGAAAGGGGCCGTCCGTTCGCGACCGCCAGCGAATTTGCGGACCGCGGCGTCGCGAGAGACGGCGGTGGCAATGGGGGGCCTAGCGCCGCCGCCGCCGACGTTTCGGCGGGCGCCGAGATCGGTTTCATGGCCGTGCGGATCGCGTTGACGATCAAGAATAGGGAAAACCCCCATTTGAGCGGCCGGCTCGCAATATGCAATGCAAGGAAGCTCCCGAACGGGGCGGCGCTAGCGAACGCAACGACGAGAAAGCCGACGAGTCGCCAGGGGACCTTCGCGCCAGCCTGTTGATAGGCCCGGAGCGCCGGGTATCCGACGGGCGGGAGCATCGCACCGAGCGACATTCCTTGAGCGACGTGCTGGGGGAGGCCGACCACAAGCGACAAGAGTGGCGCCAGAACACCGCCGCCACCGACGCCGAGCAGCCCCGCCAAAAAGCCGGCAATCAGACCGCAGCAGCCGGCGCCGAGATAGGCGAGGGGGGAGTCGGTGGTCATGACAACGCAGCGACGACGATGTCGAGAATTCGAGAGCTTACAAGCGATTTGGGTCCGGAAACGATCGGAACTTCATCGCGACGGTCGGCGACAAGAAAGACGCGATTGTCGTCTTTTCCGAGACTTTGGTCGGCGCGATTGGCGACAATCAAATCGCATTTCTTTCGGCGAACCTTGTCGCGAGCGTAGGCGATTACCGAGGCATCGTCGCCGGTCTCGAGCGCAAAACCCACGAGCATGGTTGGCCGCGGCTGGTCTGCCGTCCTCGAAGCACCGACCGATGTAAGGATATCGGGGTTTCGTACCAATTCAAGAACGGGAGCCCCGTCGTCTTGGTCCGACTTCTTAATCTTTTGCGTAGCAGCCTCGCGGGGGCGGAAGTCGGCGACAGCCGCGGCCATGATGAGAACATCGGTCGTGTCGCGTTCGGCAAACACCGCGTCGTGGAGCTCGCGTGCAGTGACGATGTCTCGGCGCCGGACGCCGGCGGGGGTTGCCAGGTGGACGGGGCCGGCGATCAACGTCACAGTGGCACCGCGGCGCGCTGCCGCCTCCGCGATCGCAAAGCCCATTTTTCCGCTTGAAAGGTTGCCTAGGAAGCGCACCGGGTCGATCGGTTCATGGGTCGGGCCGGCGGTAACCACAACGTGTTTTCCAAGGAGATCGCGTTGGTCGGCGGATGCTGGGAGGGCCTGCCGAGCCTGGATGTGCCTTTGAATCGCGGAGACAATTTCCGAAGGTTCGGCCATACGCCCGAGGCCGCTCTCTCCGCTTGCGACGGGACCATCCACAGGACCAACGAAGAGCGTTCCTCGGTCACGAAGAAGATTTGTATTGTGCTCTGTCGCTGGATGTCTCCACATTTGAGGGTGCATCGCCGGTGCGACAAGTACCGGACTTTGTGTGCAAAGAAGAGTGGCAGTGACGAGGTCGTCGCAGCGGCCGGAGGCCATGCGAGCCATCGAGTCGGCCGTTGCCGGAACGACGGCGATCAGGTCGGCTTCGGCGGCGAGGAGGACGTGCAGTTCACCCGAGACGCCGGCATCCCAGAGATCCTCGCGGACCGCCTCTCCGGTGATCCCGGAAAACGTCACCGGGCCGACAAATTTTGTCGCGTTTTTCGTCAGGACTGGGAGGACACGAGCGCCCAATTTTTTAAGAAGCCTGGCAACTTCGACCGCCTTGTAGGCGGCGATGCCGCCGGTGACCGCGAGGACGACCGTCTTGCCTGCAAGGGGCGCTTCCATGGCCTGTCGATAGCCGAAACCGGCTCACGGGGGCGTGCGAAGTTCCGATGCAAACGTGCAGGCGAAGGCTGCAGTCGCCCCGCATTCCGAGTACAAGAGTGCATGGCGAAGGCAGAACGGGTCCTGCGGGGGAGTTCGTTGGCATTGGCGGCGTGGGCATTCCTCGCCTGCGGCAAGTCTTCGCCACCAGCTCCGCCGGCTGCTTCGGAAGCGATTTCAACGGCTTCCGTGCGTGGGGCGGGGCCGTCCCCGGCGGCCCTTTCGGCGTCAGCCGCTTTGCCGGCTCGTCCAGCGCCGCCGCTTCCTCCACGCCTCGTGGCGCTTGGGGACCTCCATGGCGATTTGGGTGCGGCGCGGCGAGCACTCCGTTTGGCGGGGGCGATCGATGAGAAAGACCATTGGTCGGGCGGAAAACTCGTGATTGTTCAGATCGGTGATGAGATCGATCGTGGCGATGACGACCGCGCAATTCTTGATCTTTTTGATCGATTGAGCGATGAAGCGGCGGCGGCTGGGGGGCAGGTCATTCCGCTGCTCGGGAACCACGAAGTGATGAATGCGGCACTCGACTTTCGCTACGTGACGGAAGGCGCGTTTCGCGCTTTCTCCTCGCTCGCGCCGGGCCACGCACACGACGATCTCGAGCCGGCCGCAAGACCTCGAGCGACGGCGTTTGCTCCGGGGGGTATTTACGCGAAACTTCTGGCAAAACGTTCCGTGACAGCGCGCTTTGGCGGGACGCTTTTCGTCCACGGTGGCATCCTCCCGAAGCACGTAAGGTACGGGCTCGACCGCATCGACAGCGAAGCCCACGCGTGGCTCTTGGGGGGAACCGGGGCACCTCCCAAGGTTCTCACTGCCGAAGACGGGCCGCTGTGGACACGGATGTACTCGGCCGCTCCTGGCGCCGAGGAATGCAAGATCCTCAAAGATATGCTTGAGGAGGCGAAAGCCGATCGCCTCGTCATGGGTCATACGGTCCAGCGGAACGGAATCAATGCCGCTTGTGACGGCGCCGCGTGGCGTATCGATGTGGGCATGGCGCAAGCGTTTGGCGGGCCGATCCAAGTCCTTGAAATTACCGCGTCTGGCGCGAAGAAGCTCGAAGAGGGGCCTGCGAAATGAGTTTTCTTCGCCGCCTTCGCGACAAGGTCGGTCGTGTCGCGGCGCATCTGTCCGAAGAAGATCGAGCCGCGCTTGCGCCCCATCGCCTGCTTGCGCGGGGGCTTCGGCTCGTTCAAGAGCGGCACGCCGCGCGCGGCGGGGCGGTTGTTGATCGACGGTCGCCCCTCGATGCTCGCGAGCAGCCACTTGTTGAGGCGGTGCTAGGTAGCTGCTCGGAATCTCCTTTTCGGAGTGCGACACGTCCTCGCGAAACG
>DYPH01000087.1 GCA_020720045.1 Sorangium cellulosum
TTCGCGAGGACGTGTCGCACTCCGAAAAGGAGATTCCGAGCAGCTACCTAGACGGGCTCAGCGGCCGCGGGGACCGCCCTTGTAGGCCGGCTTCTTGCCACCAAAACGAGGTTTTTCGGCAGCTCCCGCGCGATCAGCCGACGGGCGCGGACCGCGCGGGGCGTCGCTCGTGCCCTTGTAGGGTGCACGCTTTTCGCCACGCGGGGTGTCGCTCGCGCCCTTGTAGGGTGCACGCTTTTCGCCACGCGGGGCGTCGCTCGTGCCCTTGTAGGGTGCACGCTTTTCGCCACGCGGGGCGTCGCTCGCACCCTTGTAGGGTGCACGCTTTTCGCCGCGCGGGGCGTCGCTCGCGCCCTTGTAGGGTGCACGCTTTTCGCCGCGCGGGGCGTCGCTCGCGCCCTTGTAGGGTGCACGCTTTTCGCCACGCGGAGCCCGAGCTTCGGGGGGCGGAACTTCATCCGGATCGCGGTAAACCGGTCGATTGTCTCGCGAAACCGGACGAGCCGGCGCTTTCCGTTCGTAGGACGGGCGGGCCGCGTCGGCAGGTTTCCCCGGCCGCGAGGCGCGCGGATCGCCCTTAAACGGAGCGCGCTTTCCGCCTTCCGTCCGCGGACGCGGGCCGTCATTGGTTCCGGTGTAGGCACGCTTCTCGCGCGCCGGTGCACGCTCGGCGCGATCTGTACGTTCCGGGGTGCGCGCCTCAACCTCCGCCGGCGCGGTGAGAATGCGGCCCCAGGCCGGCGCACGCTCGCCTCCGCGTGCCGGCGCATCCGGTCGCCCTTTCGCCATTCGCGGACCGCGACGTTCCTGGTGGGCCATCTGCGGCGCCGTCGGACCGGTCGCACGCGTCGAGCGCGGGACACCGTAGGTTTTTTTCAATTGAGCCAACTCATCGCTGCTCAAATGGCGAAACGCGCCCGGCTTCAGCCCTGCGCCCCCAACTCCGGCAAATTCTAGACGAGCAAGGCGCATGACCGGAAAGCCCGTCGCCGCGCCCATGCGTCGAATTTGCTGATTGCGCCCTTCGCGAATCGTCAGCTCGAACCAGGTCTTGTCCCCCTCTTCGTGACGAATGAACTTCGCCTCCGCGGGGAGCGTCTTGCCATCGTCGAGTTCGATTCCCTGTTCCCAGGCTTCGAGGTCGGTCGGCTCCATCTTGCCGGCAACCTTCACGATGTAGGTCTTCGGAACGGCCATCTTCGGGTGAAGGAGACCGTCGGCAAACGCGCCATCGTTCGTGCAAAGGAGAACACCGCTCGTCGCGAAGTCGAGTCTTCCTACAGGAAATACTCGACCTTCGACGCCATTGAGCAGTTCGGCGACCGTCGGTCGACCTTCCGGATCGCTCATCGTGGCGACGACTCCGCGAGGCTTGTTGAGCACGAGGTAAACGACGCTCTCGGCGACGACTCGCTTGCCGTCGACCTCGACTTTGTCGTTCCGTTCGGCCTTCGTGCCGGGCTCGGTCACCACGCGCCCGTTCACGCGCACGCGCCCAGCAGCGATCATCTCTTCCGCAGCGCGACGGGAGGCAATGCCTCCGCGCGCGAGCACCTTTTGGAGCCGTTCCGACATGCGCGCGCTCCTAGCACGTGGAACGCAGGCGAGCGGCTGCCGTTCTCGCGCGCCGCGCAGAAAAAACCGGCGACGCGACCGCCTCGACTACTTGGTGGTGGCGGCGCCTGCGTCGCTTGCGGGTGCTCCGCCGTCCGTTGAGGGGGCGCCTGCATCGGCCGCGGCGCTATTTTTTGCCGCTTCCATCGCGTCTTGCGCCTTCTTCGCCGCGTCCTCTTGAGCGGCAATCACCGCGAGGTCGCGGTCCCAACGATCGACATGGCCATCGAAGTTGTCGTCCACCCCGGAGCGCTCCAGACGACCGGATGCCGTGTAAATCTCCCAGATGTCTGCATTTCCGTCGTAGTTCGTATCGCGCTTCGAGCGATTGAGAACACTACCGACGTAGAACTTCCAAAAATCTGGCTTTCCGTCTTTGTTGGTGTCTTCGTCAAGCTCGACCATCACACCATCAACGAAGGTGATCCAACTGTCGATCTTGCCGTCGTAGTCGCGATCAGACCACTCCTTCTGCGGCTGTTCGGCGCCGTCGTAAAAACGAACGGTATCCTTAATTCCGTCAAGGTTGGTGTCGACTTCCCTACAAATCAGCTGGCGCTTCAAATGCTCGGCGTCGCCAACGAGCGCGTAGACGCGTCGAACGTTCGGGCGAATAGAACCGGCGCCAGCAATCTCCGAAACTTCCACGTCGGTGCGATTCATGACGCACATCGACTGGTCATTGCTCGGCCACTTCGTAGGGTCTTTCGAGCCCCCCGGAGTCGTCGGCTTTTCGCCCTTTGCTCCGCCGCCGCACGCAGCAAGCGCAAGGATGGCACCGGCAATCGCGAAAGTCGCTCCCTGAATTCGTTGGAATTTCACGACTATTTCCCTGCTTCCGTCGTCTTCTTCCGCGTCGTCTTTACACCACCGTCCGCAGCGCCTGCATCGGTCGTTCCGTCGGGAGCGCCCCCATCGGCATCGAGCGGCGGCGGCGTCGGTTTTGCCGCCGTGGACGCGGCCGGCACCGGGGTCGCCGATGCGGCAGGCGTTGCGAGCTGCCCGTTCCGGTCTAGGACGAGGGGATTGTCGACATCGGGCCGGCCGTCCAGGTTACGGTCGGCGCGAACGGTGACCCCCTCGGCGGTAAACTCCCACCACTGATCGATGAAGCCGTCGCCATCTACGTCGCGTTCGCGGAGTGTCCGTTTCCCCGTCGCCGCGTCGAAGGTTTCCCAGGTGTCGAGCTTCCCCTTGCCTTCGAGATCAAGGTCACGCACGGTGAGCTTTCCGTCGGTAAAGTGCTCAATCATTTGAGGAACGCCAGAGGTCGTAAAACCGACCTCCCTGCGTCGAATCTGGCCGCTGCCATCGAAGAAAGTGACCTGATCGGGCTTGCCGTCGTGGTCGACGTCGCCAATCGTGCACACGACGGCGCCGTTCTTCGAATGACGCTCCACGATCTGGTGACCACGGCCGTCCTCGGAGTGATCGACGTTTCCGCCGCTGCAGGTTTCGTGGGAAATCGTAAGATCGCGGGGTTTTACGTCTGCGGCGAAGCTCGTCGGTTTTGAGGACGGCCCGCCGCACGCGAGCGCGATCGCAGTGAGAAGGAAGAACGAAGCGGTCCCGACCCCAAGTCGCGCGGAGGCTCGTCCGCCAGGTGCACGAGAGGTGAGTCGGTTTAGGGTCCAACGTGCGCGCATCAGTCCATTCCTCGAGCGAAGGGGCGCAGAAGCGACGGATATGAGCAAATTCGCACAAACCATCGCATCGTACCGAAGGGCGTCGCCGCGCGGCGCCCCGAGAAGCGTCGGAAGAAGCTTCCGAGACGGCCACTTATCCCCTCTTTCCGCCCTTCCTTCCAGAAATTTTCCACGTCCCGCGCGCCGTTCTTCGGTCCTCGTGAGGCAACCGCGCGAAAACGAGGTGGTTCGAGGACGGGCAGCGCGGGCGCGCGCTCGGAAATTCGCCATGGAACCCCGCCCCGCGGGCGGGACGTCTGCCCCTTGCAACGAACGTATGTTCACGTAGTGTATAGTCAGCAGAGGGTCGACGGACCACGCCAAGCGTGCAAAGTCGAAACGACGAGAAAGGCCTGCCGATGTCTCGGAAGAAAGTCTCCACGACGATTTACGTGACGCCGGAGCAGCAAGAGCGGCTGAAGCTCCTCCACGAGCGCACCAAAGTCCCGGTGGCCGTCTACATTCGGGAAGGCATCGACCTCGCTCTCGAAAAGTACGCGCACGTCCTACCGGGGCAGCTTTCGCTGGTTCCCCAGGTGCTGGCCGACGATTCGTCGAAAAAGTAGAGGATCCGGCGAACAGACGGCGGAAAAGTAGGGTATAGGCGCCGCCACGCCCGATGACCATTCAGTCGAAGATTCGCAATTTCTCGATTATCGCCCACATCGACCATGGGAAGTCCACGCTCGCCGATCGCATTCTGGATGTGACGGGGGCCGTGACTGCCCGCGAGCAAAAGGAACAGCTGCTCGACAAAATGGACATTGAGCGCGAGCGTGGGATCACGATCAAGGCGCAGACAGTTCGCCTCCCCTTCAAGGCGAAGGACGGCGAGCTGTATCAGCTGAACCTCATCGACACCCCTGGCCACGTTGACTTCAACTACGAAGTCTCACGGAGCCTGTCCGCGTGCGAAGGTGCGATTCTTGTTGTCGATTCGACGCAAGGCGTCGAGGCACAGACGCTTGCAAACGTCTATCTCGCAATCGACCAGGGCCTTGAGATTCTGCCCGTCCTCAATAAGGTGGATCTCCCCTCCTCGGATGTCGACCGAACGAAAGAACAAATCGAGGCCGTCGTCGGGCTCGATTGCTCGGACGCGATTTCTTGTAGCGGCAAGACTGGCGTTGGCGTCGCCGACATTCTTGAGCAGATTATCGAAAAGGTCCCGGCCCCCAAGGGGAATCCTGACGGTCCACTTCGGGCGCTCATCTTCGATAGCTGGTACGACAGCTACCGCGGCGCCATGATCATGATTCGCGTCGTAGACGGAACGCTGAAAAAGGGCGACCGCATCAAGTTCATGGCGACGAAGTCGGAATACGAAGTGACCGAAATGGGCACTTTTACTCCGTTTCCGATCGCGATTAACCAATTGTCTACTGGCGAAGTAGGATTTGTTGCGGCGAACATCCGAAGCGTCCACGACACCAAAGTCGGCGACACGGTCACCCTCGCGCGCCCCGCTTCCGACAAGCCCCTTCCCGGCTTCAAGGATGTGAAGCCGATGGTGTTTGCCGGAATCTTTCCGACGGACAGCACCGACTATCCGGCGCTCCGCGACGCCCTCGACAAGCTGCATATGAACGATGCCGCGTTCTCTTTCGAGCCAGACTCGTCAGAGGCGCTCGGGTTCGGCTATCGGTGCGGCTTCCTTGGCCTTCTCCACATGGAGATCATCCAAGAACGGCTGGAACGCGAGTTCAACCTCGACCTGATCACGACGGCGCCGAGCGTCGTCTATCACGTGTACAAAGACGACGGCGAGTTCGTCCGGGTCGACAACCCGGCAAAGCTCCCGCCGCCTCAGTTCATCGATCGCATCGAAGAACCGTACGTGAAGATGACGGTTCACGTGCCGCAGGATTACATTGGGCAAGTGCTAACGCTGTGCCAAGAGAAACGCGGAAGTCAGGTCAGCATGACCGCTTCCGGTGACCGTTTTATCGTGATCTACGAGATCCCCTTCGGCGAAGTTCTCTTCGACTTTCACGACAAGCTGAAGTCGATGACGCGCGGCTACGCTTCGATGGACTACGAAGTTATTTCGTACAAACCGGGGAACTTGGTGAAGGTCGACGTGCTCGTGAATGGCGACCCGCTCGACGCGTTGAGCATGATCGTTCACAAGGAACGCTCGTACCCGCGCGGTCGCGCACTTGCCGAGAAGCTCAAAGAGTTCGTCCCTCAACAGCAATATGAAGTCGCGATTCAGGCGGCGATCGGCGGGAAGGTTATCGCCCGTGAGACCGTTCGAGCCCTCCGCAAAGACGTGACTGCAAAGTGCTACGGTGGCGACATCAGCCGCAAGCGTAAGCTCCTTGAGAAGCAAAAGGAGGGGAAGAAGCGCATGAAGCAGGTCGGCAGCGTGGAGATTCCCCAGCAGGCATTTCTCGCTATTCTCAAGATCGACGGCTGAACGAGGCTCTCGCGGGCGTTCGTTCGTTACCGCGGAAGCCGAATCTCTTCGGCGCGATCAAGCGTTTTTGAGGACGTCGCATGAATCAACGATCGGCTTGGGACGACGACGAACAAACAACCACAACGGAAGTGCCGAGCGCCTACGCGCACCGCGCACCCGACGCCGATGCGACCTCCCCGCACCGGGCCCAGAGCGGCTACGACCCGCCGGTCGTTTACGCCCGCCAGGGGTACGACGACCCCTTCGCCTCCCAACGGTCGCCGCGGCCGGCAACGGTGGGCGCAGGGGTTGTGGTGCCCGAATCTCTTCGTGATGGTTCCCTCGCCGCTTCCGACGTCTATGCCGACCCCTTCGTTTCCCAACGGTCGCCCGCGAGCGCTTCGCCGGGAGCAGCAGGGGTAAGCGAAGAGCAGCGCCGCTATGAAGCCGACCTCCGACGTTACGAGGCGGAGAAGGCGGCCTACGAAAAGCAGCAGCGCGAATACGAAGCGGCGCAGGCGGCCTACGAAGCGCAACAGGCGGCTGCTGCACAGGCGGAGTATCAGCAGAAACTCCGCGAATACGAAGAACAAAAGCGCGCCTACGAACAACAACAGCGGGACTACGAAGCGCAACAACGCGCCTACGAAGCCCAGCAGCGGGCCGTTCACACGTCGCCAAGCGTTCCCCGCCGGTCCCTGCCGCCGGGCGCGTCGACGATGGCGTCTGTAGAGCGGCCCCCGTCGATCGTTCCGCGCCCAGTCACCGTTGCCCCTCGCGCAAGCGTGCCGGCCCCTGCTCCGACGCCCGCCCCATCGGCGGCCCGCGCCAGCATGCCGGCCCCCGCTCCGACGCCCGCTCCGACGCCCGCCCCATCGGCGGCCCGCGCCAGCATGCCGGCCCCCACTGCCGGTGCACGCGCCGCAGCGACGCTCCTTGGCGGTCCTCCCCCCGCAACGCCAGGCACCGGCGCCCAGCCGGAGAACGCGATGCTCTTCAAGATGGCCGGGGCCTCCCAGCCGCCGCCACGTCCGTCGACGGAGGTATCGGCCGACGGCACTGGAATGATTGATCTTTTTGCCCTTCAACGGGCCTATGGATCGATGCAGGCGCCCGAGCAATCGTCCCCAATTGCGCCCGCAATCCCGCAGGCGCCCGCAGCGGCTGCGCCCGCCAAGAAAAGCCCGCTTCCGCTGGTCATCGGAGGGGCGCTGGCGGCTCTCTTGATCGTCGTGGGCGTCGGCGGAGCGCTCACGTTCGCCTTCGTTCGCGCGCCGGCAGGTTCCGTGCATCTCGCACGATTGCACCCATCTCCGGCCATTTACCTTGCAACGCGCACGTCGCTCGTCCCCGAGCCGGCGACGGAGGAGCCAAAGACGAAGGCTCCGAGTGGCGGATCTGCCACGAGTCACGCCGCGTTCACGCCGGTGCGACCGACGGCCCCGCGCAAGCCGGACAAGTGCGCGTATTGCAAAGGGAAGCTCGACTGCGTGATCAAGTGCCAGAGCAGCCGTTAGCTCCCTTGCGTCTCGGGTAGAATCCGCGAGCAATCGTCGGAAACGACAGTTTTTTTAGGTATCTGTCACAGATGCGTGCCAACCCGGCACCCCAGCGAACGGACGAATTCGGAATGAGCAAGCTCGAAGCGGCCGCGCGCGCCGCCGTGATCGCGGTGACGGTGAAGGTACCCTCGGCCCCATGGACGTTTGTGGAGACGATCGCCTTCGGTACAGATGCGATTGAGCGCTACGCTCTCCCCAACGGTCTTTCGCTTCTTTACTTGTTTGACGATTCGGCGCCGGTGGTAACCTACCATAGTTGGTTCAACGTCGGCTCTCGGCATGAGCGGGAAGGCAAGACGGGGCTCGCCCATCTGTTCGAACATTTGATGTTCAACGAGACCAAGAAGCTTCGCGCCGGAATGTTCGACAAGAAGCTTGAAGAGCGCGGCGCCGAAAGCAACGCATCTACCTGGTTTGACTGGACGAACTACTACGAGTCGCTGCCGGCGGCCGACTTCGGAGTCGCGGTATCGCTCGAGGCAGAGCGCATGGAAAATCTGGTACTTCGGGAACCAGTGGTGACCGCCGAAAAGGGCGTCGTCATGAACGAGCGTCGAATGCGCGTCGAAGATGACATCGAAGGCATCGCGAACGAGGTTCTCTGGGCGAACGCCTATTTGAAACATCCTTATCACTGGCCGACGATCGGCTGGATGAAAGACATCGAGGGGTTTACGCCCGCCGACTGCGAAGAATTTTACCGAACATTCTACGCGCCGAACAACGCGACCGTCGTCGTCGTCGGTGCGGTGAAACGGAACATCGTTCTCGCGAAGATCGCGAGCGCGTACGGTCACATGCCAGCGGCGAAGATTCCCGCGGAAGATGTCCCTGCCGAGCCGTTCCAGCGCGAAGAACGCGTCGCCACCCTGCACAAGCCGACAAATGGCGAGAAGTTGCTCCTCGGCTGGAAGGGGCCGGCACTCGGCGACTTCGACCACCCCGCCTTTGCGGTCCTCAACGAGATCCTAACGGGGGGGCGCGCAGCGCGACTCCATGGCCGATTGATCCAGACCGACGAACTCGCGACCGAGCTGCGCGGTTGGGTTTCAACCTTTCGGGATCCCGGTTTGTATGAGCTTTGGGCGACGGCGCGTCCAGGCGTCGATGCGGGCGCAGTGCTCACCGCAATCGAGAATGAAATCGAAAAGATCCAGACCGACGTCCCCCTCGATTCCGAGGTAGAGCGGGCAAAAGCACGGCTCGAGCTCGCCCTCGTTCAATCCCTCGATACCACCGCCGGAAAAGCGGAACAGATCGGCTTTTACGAGATCGTCCTCGGCGACCCTTCTGGCGCGTTTCGGCGCCTCGAGCGCTACAGGCGCGTCACGGCAAGCGACGTCCGGACCGTTGCCCGGCGCTACCTGCGAACGGAGACGCGAACCCGGGTCGTGGTGCTGCCCAGCGACGAGAGTCCCGAGTCCAAAGACGCCGAGGAGGCCGCCCAATGAGTGCACGCACGATTTCTTTGCCGCTCTCGACAGGCCAACGGCTCTTCGTCGAACCCGACGCTCGCATTCCACTCGTCACTTTTAACATTACGTTTCCCGGCGGCTATGCGCACGATCCCCACGGGAAAGATGGTTTGTCTCGCCTTGTCGGTCGGGTACTCCGTCGCGGCGTCGACGGCCTGAGTGCCAATGAATTCGAGGCCGCGATCGACGGTCTTGGGGCGGAGTTTGCCTTCGACATCTCCGCTTCGGCGACGCAACTTCAGGGGCAAGTCATTGCGCGCAATGCCGACGCGTTCATCGACTTGCTGGCCCGGATGTTTGCGCGGCTGACGGCACCAGACGCCGAAATTCAAAAGACGATTCGCGAGGCGGTCTCTGAACTGTCTGAGGCGCGTGACAACGATCGCGTGCTCCTCCATCGCGCGTTTCGCGGCGCGCTCTTTCACGGCCACGGCTACTCCCGGAGCGCTCTCGGCGACGAAACGACCCTCGGCGCGATCACGCCGGCCGACGTCCGCGATTTTGCGAAACGGCGCTTCGTCCGCGATGGTGCCACCATCGGCTTCGCCGGAGCCATCGCCCCGGAGTCGGCCGTTCGCCTCGCGGAACACCTCCTCGCGGCGCTCGGGACAACCCCCGCAATTCCCGCAACTTTGCCGCCGCCGAGCGCCCCCAAAGCGGGACGACATCTGCTCTTCGTCGACAAGCCGGAACGCACGCAGACCCAGCTGCAAATCGGCCGCCTCGGAACGTCCCCCCACGACCCGGATCACGCCGCGCTGCTGCTCGGAAACGCAATTTTCGGCGGGAGTTTCACGTCGCGCATGATGCAGGAGATCCGCGTGAAGCGTGGATGGTCCTACGGAGCCGGCTCACGCCTCCCCATCGACCGTGAACGCCACGAATTTTCGATGTATTGTGCAACCGCTTCGGAAGATGCGGCGGCCTGCATCGCCCTCCAAATCGGCATGCTGGAGAAACTCGTGGCGGAGGGCGTAACTGAGCGCGAGACGTCCGCGACCACGAAATTCCTCGTAAAGTCATGGGCTTTCGAGGTCGACACCGCCGAGAAGCGCCTCGTACATCCCCTCGACGTCGTCGCGCTCGCCCTCCCCGAGGACTACTACAGCGGCTACACAGCCCGGTTCGCAGCGACCTCCCGCGAGGCGACGAATGCCGCGATCGCGCGCCGCTTGCCGGCCGATGACCTGATGATCTGCGTCGTCGGGACCGCCGGTGACGTGCTTGAGGGCCTCCAGAAGGCCATTCCGAACCTCGCCAGCACGACGATCATCCCCTACACCGCCGCGTAGACTACTTCCGTTTCGCGAAGGTTTCCGCGAACTTCGTGTCGTAGCGGCTTTCGACCCATTCCGGGGTTGCGAGCACCGCGCGCACGAAGTTCATGTTCGTGACGAGCGGCTCGATCGTGCTCGTCGCGAGGATTTCGGCGAGGCGCGTCGTGGCGATTTCGCGCGTCTCCCCCCAGGCAACGACCTTCGCGACCATCGGGTCGTAGTAGGGCGTCACCGCGTTTCTGGCAACGACACCGGACTCGATTCGAATCGTTTCATTGAGAACTTCCCCCCGGCCGCCGAGCCAGGACAAAGTTGTGATCGGCCCCGGTTTCGGGACGAAACTCTTTGCTGGATCCTCCGCGTAGACGCGGGCTTCAATCGCATGTCCGTTTCTCGGCAAATGGCTCCAATCGGGTAATTTTTCGCCAGCGGCGACGCGAAGTTGCCACTCAACGAGATCAAGTCCGGTCACCATTTCGGTCACGGGATGCTCGACTTGAAGGCGCGCATTGACCTCGAGGAAAAAGAGGCTTCCATCCGCATCTGCAATAAATTCGCAGGTCCCCGCGCCGACGTAGCCGACGTGCCGAACGACGCGGATCGCAGCTTCGTAGAGATCCTGGCGACGGGCCTCCCCGGCTTCACCGGCAAAGAACGGCGCGGCAGAAGGCGACTCTTCGACGATCTTCTGGTGGCGGCGCTGTAGGCTGCATTCGCGCTCGCCGAGAGCAAAGACCTGTCCATGGGTATCGGCAAAGATCTGCACCTCAATATGACGCGGCTGGGAGACGTAGCGCTCCAAGTAAACACGCGCGTCCGCGAAGCTCGCCTTGCCGCGGTCGCTGCAGCTCTGGAGCGCCTTCGCCATCCCCTCTTCCGCGGAAACGACCTGCATCCCGATTCCACCGCCGCCACCGACCGCCTTCACAACAACCGGGTATCCAACGTCGGCGGCGATCGCTTTCGCGGCAGCGACGCCATCCTCCGTGTCGATGGCGATCGGCGCGTCGGTTCCGGGGACCGGTCGCGTCCCTGCAGCGAGCGCAACGTGTCGCGCCTTCATTTTGTCCCCGAAGGCGTCAAGCACGGCGGGAGTCGGGCCGACGAAGGTAACCCCCTCCGCCGCAAGGGCGCGCGCAAAGTCTGATTTTTCGCTAAGAAATCCGTAGCCGGGGTGGACCGCATCGGCGCCCGTCGCCTTCACCACAGCAAGGAGCGCGGCCACATTCAGATAGCTATCTTTCGCGGCCGCCGGTCCGATCGCGAAGGCTTCGTCGGCTTCGGCGACGTGGGGCGCTGCAGCGTCGGCTTCCGAATAGACGGCGACCGTGGCGATGCCGAGGCGTTTCGCGGTGCGGATGACGCGACGGGCGATCTCGCCGCGGTTTGCGATCAGAAGCTTGCGAAAGAGGGGGGTTCCATTCGGTTCCGCGTTCATGGGGCTTCTGTTCCAAGGTTTCCACGGTCGTGTCAATGCCTCTTTCTCCCGACCGCGCTTCGTGCTTTCATCCCGAGTCGTGGAAATTCTCGGACGCCGTGAACAGCGCAAACAAGATGTCCGCGACGCCATCGTTGCGGCCGCGATGAAACTTCTCACCGAGCGTCGCTTCGACGACGTCACCATCGACGACATTGCAGCGACCGCGGGGATCTCGCGCCGCTCGTACTTCCGCTATTTTCCGACAAAAGAAGCCGCCGTCTTCCCCCGGCACGATGCTCGCGTTGCCCAGTTTCGGGAAACGTTGAAGGCGGAGGCCTCCAACGGCGGCTTCCCGGCGCTCCGAAAAGCGCTGCTCCAGCTGGCGACCGATTACGGCGCCAACAAGGAGGAGTTCGCCTTTCAGCAACGCCTGGTGTCGACGGTTCCCGACGTCGCCGGCTACGAAGCGAACATCAACGCCGATTGGGAAGTGGCACTGAAGGACGCGCTTTCCGAGCTGCTGCCGACGGTCCCCAGCATCGATCTCGAGATCATCTCCGCCCAGATGATTGCCGCAATGCGTGTGACGCTCCGCGTCTGGGCGCTCAGCGAAGGGGCCGACCTCGTCGTCCTCGGAAACCGCGTCATCGACTTTTTGGAGCGCGGCGTCGGCCACCTCTTTGAGGCGCAAGGCTGACTGTAGGCCTTTCGCGGGACGGACCGAAGAAAACGCCCTCTTGGAAATCCAGGAGGGCGTTTCGTTTGCGAAGCGTTCGTGTCCGATCAGGTCAAGTAGTCGCGGTCGCGGAGCTTCTTCGGGAGGTACTCCTCCGTCATGAACTCGATGCTCTTTGAGAGCAATGAATCGACTTCCATCTTGAAGCCATTCTTCAAGAGAGCGTCGATCTCGCGCTGCCACTTCGCGTCGGCAAACCAGGGATACTTCTTCATCTGCTGCGCGCGCTGGATGTCTTCCTTCGAGAGCTTGATTTCGACGGCCGAAGGGAGGTCGAACTTCTCGTAGTCGAGTGAACTCATTCCAATAAAGCGCACGTTCGGGACCGCGAGGCGCATCGACTCGAAAGCGAGATTGATGCTCCCCTGCTTCAGCACCGAATAGATGTAAAGTCCCCAGGGATCATTGTCGACGAGGCAGTACACGGGGAGCTTCAACTCCCCGGAAAGACGCTGCAAAAGTCGCCTTACTCCCCGCGCCGCCTGCCCCTCGGACGTCATGAGGATGCAGTTCTGCTTCTGCCAGAAGCGGTCCTCATTGAGGCGATGCCATACTGCCTGTTTTTCGACGAGGAGGATAAACTTCGCGTCATTACGAACGAACTTAAGCTCCTTCTCTTCGCAGATGCTCGGGATCCCCCAGCCGCCACGCCCCATTTTGGAGAGGTCAATTTCGTCGCCAGCGTCATTCACGACGAGATTCCCCGTTACGAGGCCGCGCTTGTTGGCGAACAGATGGAGTTCTTCGCGAAGGGTGTCGATCGTCACCTCGAGATCTTCGATGATCGGATCGCTCTCCTCCTGCCCTTCAAAGGTATTTTCCGACGTCCCCTTGAGGGTGTGCTTCGTCAGGTAATACATCTGACGAATGCTGACCGTCTTCCCTTCGCCGACCAGCTCCTTGCAGCGGTTGGCGATCAGGAAGGTCTGCATGAACTTCCGCGCCATGGAAGTATTGAAAAACTCTCGGCTTTGAGTCTTGTCGCCCAGCTCGATGATGCGCTTCTTCTCGTTGAACGAAACGTTCGACAGCGCGCGCATCTTCATCTGCATCGCCGGGTTTTCCCCGCGGGCGACTGCCTCGACGGCACTTCGAGCGAGCGTATCGATCTTCTCAATCGTCTGCCGTTCGATAGGCGCGAGTTGCCCCATCGGTCGCATCTTCGGACGCGGCGGCGGTTCGTTGCGAGCGGTCTTCGTGGTTTTCTTGGCTGCCATGTTCCGCTCCTTCAGTTCTTGCTCTTGCCAGGCTTCTTTGCAGGAATTTCCGACGAAGAAACGTCATTGTCGAAGCCTGCGGGGGGCTCCCCCATCGACGGTGGCGCCGCGGAATCGGCAGGAGGAAGCATCGAAGGTGCCGGAGGCGCCTCTTCCGCAGCAACATCTGCCCCCTCGGTCGTCTGCCCGAGACGGACGAAATTGGGCAGCGCGGCCTGAAACTGGCGCGCGATTTCGTCTTTGTCGCGCTCGAGAATAATCGAAAGAGCCTCCGCCACTTCCGGGATGTAGCGCTGAAAGATCCCAAGACGCTTCTGCTCGCTTTGGGCTTTGTGCTGGGCGCGCAGGTAGGTGGCGAGCTTGCGCCCGCATTCCTGCACGGCGAGACGGAGTTCGCGCATGAGGTCGTCGTAGTGGGCGACTGCCTCCTTTGCCTCGCTCGTGAACGGCACCCAGACCGACGCAAGGTGAACGACCACGGCCAGCGGCCCCACAGGAAGGGAGCCCTTTGGCTGCGAGACCTCGTAAGCCTTCCAATTCGTTTGATAAACAGATTCGCTGATCGCGCAGGCCTTCGGCTGGTACTGGAGCGGCACCCGATTGGCGAAACGCATGACGTCGGCCGATTCGTCGGTCGGCATGTCGCCGCCGTAGGCGAGGCCAACCTCCACGACGAACGGATTTCCGCGGTAAACGCTCGGGGGGCGCGTCGACGACGCGTAGAATTCCGCCTTCGGGTAGCGACGACGGAGCCCGGTCTTGAGGAGGTCTTCGCCGATCGGGACGACGCAATCGGCAGACGGCGCCATGACCTTCACTTCCCCGAGCGCCTTGTGGAGGCGGTCGAGCTCATCGCCATGGACGTCGCCGGCGCGCATCTTCGGGCCGACCGCCGCCTTGACACAGATTTCATCAGCGACCGCTGCAGAAACACGTGAAAAGCGGTCGGTAAGTACGTGCTTGATCGTCTCGTCGGGGGCGTCGGAAAGCATCATTTGAAGCATTCCAAGTTCGACGCCGTGCGGGTGGGGCTTGATCTCCTTCGCCTCCCGCGGAAGCTCTTCCGAAGCGCGGGGATAGACGGTTGGCTCCCCCTTTGGCGGATCGAAAATCAGTCCCAGATGTGGGTTCGCGACGACCGTCTGCTCCAAGTAGGAATCGACGCCAGTCCGCCCGCCGCGGTAGGCCGCCTGGAGCTCAAGCTCAATGCGCGTACCGTGCTCTTTATCCCACGGAACAATCTCGTCGGAGGTGACATCGGGCGCGTTCGACTTCGTGTCGATACGCAGACCGATCTTGTGGGCGGGGCGCCCCTTACCGATCTTCGAAGTAATAATCGCCGGTTTGCCGGTCGTGAGCTGGGCGTAGAGGACCGCGGCACTGATCCCGATCCCCTGCTGGCCGCGCGACTGCTTCAATCGATGAAATTTTGACCCGTACAGGAGCTTGGCGAAGATCTTCGCCATCTGCGCCTTTACAATCCCGGGACCGTTGTCTTCGATAATGACCTTGAAGCGGTCCTTCCCTACTTCCTTGATATCGACGACAATTTCCGGCAGAATCCCAGCCTCTTCGCAGGCATCCAGGGCGTTGTCGACGGCTTCCTTTACCGTCGTAAGGAGCGCTTTTGCGGGATTGTCAAATCCGAGCAGATGGCGATTCTTGGTAAAGAACTCGCTCACTGAAATTTCCCGCTGCCGCGAGGCCATCGCCTCGGCGGTCGCCCGACGCTTCGGGGCTTCTTTCGGTTCTTGCGGGAGGAGGTCCGGACTCACCATGGCGGTGGCGGTTAGTCAAGGGCGTGAACGGGTGTCAAGCATCCCCTGCACCGGCGCCTATCGGGTGGCCCGAATAGACCTTTCTGGGAGGGTGGGAGATCCCGTAGGTTGCCGGCGATGATCCGTCGCCCGAAGGCACTCCTGGTTCTCCTGACGGCGCTCAACTTCGTGAATTATATGGACCGCTTCATCATGGCGGCGGTCCTCGCAAAGCTCATCGACCCCACCGCGCCCGACTCGCTCCACCTCTCGAAGACCGAGGGGGGCTTCCTCGGGACGATCTTTTTGCTCGGTTTCTTTATCACGGCGCCGATCTTCGGCTCCCTCGGGGACCGCATGTCCCGGAAGTGGCTCCTCGCGACCGGCGCCTTTTTGTGGTCGGCGGCGACGTTCGCCAGCGGCTCGACGTCGACAGCCCTCGGCCTCTTTGCCGCCCGCGCCCTCGTTGGCGTCGGGGAAGCGAGCTTCACGACGCTTGCCCCGACACTCATCGACGACGTTGCCCCCGCCGACAAAAAAACCTCCTGGCAATCGATTTTCCAACTCGCCGCGCCGGTCGGCTCGGCGCTTGGTTTCGTCGCCGGCGGAATCCTCTCCTCCCGGTGGGGGTGGAGGCACGCGTTTTGGGCGGGCGCCGGTCCGGGAATTCTGCTCGGCATACTTTGCCTCTTCATCGTCGAACCGGAGCGCACAACAAAGCCGATAAAGACAAAATTGTGGAAGACCGCACGCGAACTCTTTCCGCTTCCACTCTACCGGGCCACGGTGCTCGGCTACACGGCCTCCACGTTTTGCGTGGGCGGATTCGCCCACTGGGCCCCGTCGTTCCTGCACGTCCGTTACGGACTCGAAGATGGGAGAGCGAGCGTACTTTTCGGTGCAGTTACGGTGATTTCGGGAACCGTGGCCACCCTCGTCGGCGGAAAGATGGGCGACCGAGCTCAAGCAGCGGCCGACGCGGAAATCGCGAAGGATGGCCCGACCGATGACGGCACCGCCTTCGGCCCCGCAAGCCCACGGGACCGCGCTCGTGTACGGCATCTGCTTCGAGTTTGTGCAATTGGGAGCGCCGTCGCGGCCCCTGCTGCGTTCCTTTGTTTTTTCTCGCCGAGTCCGATCCTGTTCTTCGTCTTCGCGGCGATCGCCGAGTTTGGAATTTTCCTCCCGAACGGTCCCGTCAACCTTGCGGCGTTTCGCGCGATGCCGCCGGCGGTGCGCGCGAGCGGGTTCGCACTGATGATCTTCTGCATCCACTTTTTTGGCGATCTCACGTCGCCGACGGCGATCGGCAAGGCGGCTTCACTCCTCGGAGACGCCCGTATTCATTGGGCAATGATCCCGCTCCCGCTCGCGCTCGTTCTCTCCGCCTGGTTCTACGCCGCACCGCTCCGGAAGGGACCGGCGGCGACCGGAGGACCTTCAGAGGGCGCAAGCGCTGCGGCGGAAGTCCCAAGCAACGATTGACCGCGACCGGCGGCGTACGCTATCGACGCGACCGCACAAGTGCCCACCGACTTTGTCGAATTCTGCGACGAAATCCGCGCTTCCCTTCGCTTTCGGCCCACCCCTTTAGGTCTCCGTGCCCCACGAGTCCCGCCCCGAAATCTCCGCGGATCGCGACGCAGCGACGCCAATGGGCACGTCGCGCGCCCCTTCGCGCCGTCTCGCTGCTCTTCGCACCGGTTGCCTCGCGGCGGCTTTAGTCACGGTCGCGCCGCACGCCGCGGCACAAAACCCAGCAAAGCCCCCAGCGACGAACGTACCTGCCCCCGCGGTCAAGCCGCCGGCCCCTGCAAAGCCGCCCAAAGGTCCCCTCGCCGGTGGCCCGGCCCCGGCCGCCGGCACCACCCCAGCCCCGGCGCCCGCCGCGCCGACTGCGGAAGGGCCGTACACGGCACAGCCCCAGCTTCGCCCAACAGAACTGGATCGCGCCGAAGGGCAGACGATTACCCGGATCACCGTTGCCGGAAATAGGCGCGTCACCGAGGAAGATGTCCTCACTTATTTGCGATTGAAGCCGAACACTGCCCTGAAGGGCGATTTGCTCGCGGGCGACGTCCGCGCCCTCTGGGATTCCGGCTTTTTTGACGACATCCAGGTCGACCTTTCCAAGTCAACACGGGGTGTTGAACTCCGCTTCCTTGTCCGCGAGCGGCCGAACGTCAAAGAGATCGCCTTCGAAGGTAACGACGAGATCGACGCGGAGAAGCTTCAAGAAGCTGTCGACGTCAAGGCGAATACGATTCTCAGTATCCCTGCCCTTCGTCGCAGCGTTCAAAAGATGAAGGACGCCTACGCGGAGAAGGGCTACTTCCTCGCTAAGGTCGATTTCACGACGGAGCCGGCGGAAGACAACGAAGTCCGCGTCGTCTTCAAGATCGTGGAAGGTCAGCCGGTTACCGTGCGCCGGATCCACTTTGTGGGCAACACGCACGTCCCCGAGAGCGAACTGCGCGAAGTCATGCAGACCGGCCAGGGGGGCTTGTTTGCGTTCGGCGCGGCTTCGGGGCCGTACAAACAAGATATTCTCGAGCGCGACGTCCTGATCTTGCAGGCGCTCTACTACGACAAAGGCTACATGAACGTCTCCTTCGGCACGCCGAGGGTGATGTTGACGCCGGACCGCGAAGGCATCGAAGTGAGCCTCACGGTCAACGAGGGGCCACGGTTCAAAGTTCGTCAGCTCAAGGTATTTGAGCGGGATGAGACTGGGGCCGAGGTGGAGCCGCTCAACGGACGCCGCGCGATTCGCGAATTGATCACCGCCAAAAGCGGCGACTATTTTAACCGCGCCGACGTCGTGAAGGACATTCAGGCGATTCGTACGCTTTATCGCGATGCCGGCTACGCAAACGTCGACGTTGGGATTGAGCCCGACCTCGACGCGTCAAAGCAAGAGGTCGACCTCGTCATTCCGATCACGCGGGGCCCCCAGGTCACCGTGGAACGCATCGAAATCCGAGGAAATACAAAGACCCGAGACAAGGTTGTCCGTCGGGAAATGGAGCTTGAGGAAGCCAAGCTCTTCTCGGAAAGCAAACTCGAAGCGAGCCGCCGTCGAATCACGGCGCTCGGCTATTTTGAACGCGTCGACGTCTCGACGGAGCAAGGATCGACTCCCGACAAGACGGTTGTCATCTTCGAAGTTCAGGAGCGGCCGACCGGGACTTTCCAAATTGGCGCAGGTTTCTCGTCGGTAGAAAACTTCATCGCGACGGCACAAATTCAGCAGGCGAACCTGTTTGGCAACGGCCAGTCACTCGCCGTTCAGGCCCAGTTTTCAAGCCTTCGTCAGCTCGTCAACGTGCGGTTCTTTGAGCCGTATTTCTTCGGAACGGACTGGTCGACGAGCGTCGAGGGCTACAAGCAACTCTACGTATTCCCAGATTTTACGCGAGACACGACTGGCGCGAGCCTCACGTTTGGGTACGCGCTCATTCAGCCGACGCTTCGCCTTTCGCTGACCGCAACCGGTCAGTACGACAACGTTGACACAAGCAAAGGTGGAACGTTTTTCGGTTCGGTTCCGTCCTTCTACGCGAATGCGTACTCGCGCCTCCCGCTGGCGAACCTTTTCAATACCGGTCGCACGCTCTCTTTGCGTCCGGCACTCACCTACGACACGCGCGACAATCGCCTGTTCCCAACGTCGGGCGCCTATCTCTCGGCATCGACGGAAATCGCGAATGCCGCACTTGGAAGCCAGATCGAGTTTTTCCGGCACCAGGTCAATGGTCGCTTCTACATTCCACTCGGCGGTCAAACGGCCCAGCCGGGTTCCGGGTTTGTCCTCAAGGCAAATGCGAATTTCGGGATGATCACGAGCCCGAACCCGGAGGGTGTTCCCGTATTCCTCCGGTACTTCCTCGGCGGCATTCTGGACGTCCGCGGCTACCGACTCCGCACCCTTGGTCCGCGCCTACCGCTCACGGCGACGCTCGATCCAAACGGCTCGCCGTCGGTCAGCGCGCAGGGCTGGCCCGGGGCGAATATCGGCGGGAATTTGCAGGCCTATTCGAACGTGGAGTTCGAGTTCCCCGTCCTTGATAAGGTGGGAATTCGCGGCGTCGCCTTCTTCGACGCCGGCAACACGTGGAACTTGGAAAACCAGTATTGCTCAGCGGCGTCGTCCTCGGGAAGCCTGCCTGCCGTCTCGCGCCCCTGTTGGAACGGCATCCAGACGATGGCGAACATCCGCACGTCGGTAGGCGGCGGTGTCCGATGGTTCTCGCCCCTCGGCCCGCTCCGCTTCGAATGGGGTATTCCCCTCAAGCGCTTCTACAGCGAAGAGCCTTATACCTTTGAGTTTACGATCGGGAACTTCTTCTGAAGACCCGCTTTCTGCCCAAAGAAGCAAAAAGAAAAACGCGCGGCGCCTCGGAGGTACCGCGCGTTTTCCTTGAACAGATGGCTCCTACCAGCCTTCGTCGAGCTTCTTGGGATCGGGCGGAATCGACTCTTTCCGGCCGGCGGACGGCGCCTCCCCCTCGGGAATCATGGAGGCCTGCGATACTCGGATCGAATTGGGTCCAACTAGCGGAATTTCTTCGAGGTCGGATGACGAAAGGACCTCGCTAGCGACGCCCCCGTCGAACTCCGAGAGATCGACTTCAAAGCTCTCCTCGCTGGCCGGTTCCTCGGCCAGCTTCGGAAGCCCAGCCGGGGCCGGAATCGAGGGGAATGAAGCCCTCCGCATCGTCTCAAGATCGACGGGGGGGGCAACCGGCGTCGCGATTGCCGCGGATGGAATTGGCCCATCGAATTCTCGTGTCGGCGGCGCTTCGGAGATCGCGGCCTCCTCAAAATCATCATTGAAGCGGCCTGCGATAGACGGGCTCATCGCCTTTTGAGAGCGAAGGCTGTCGAGTTCCGATTCGAGGTCGGCAGAACCACTAAATGCCGTAAATTGCGGCGGTTCTGTGAGCGACCGCTTCGACGGCGCGAGCATCCGCAAACGGTCTCCGAAGGCCAACATCGCGCGAATTTGAAGAGCGATGACTTCGTCGCTGTGCGGACTCGTTAGGTAGACATCTGCTCCAGCCTTCAAATGCGACACGTGAAGGCTCTCTGAGGCATCCGCGCCGCCCCCCTCGATGGCGATAATCGGCAGAAGGGGCGCCAGGCGGCGGAAGTCGGCAACGATTGCGGCACCGTCCCCGCCAGGTAGGCGTGCCGTCACAACCAAGACCCCCCGCTCGGTCGGAGAGCGCTGGGCGACGGCGCGGCGCGCCTCGGTGGCATCTCGATGGGTCACGACGGAAAAACCGGCAGAAAGAAGAGGCTTTTCAAGGGCTGCCGCACGACGAGGGTCGTCGACGAGGAGGTGGACAAGGGGCAGTTCACTCACGGGAACACGAATCGTACTGAACCCGGGCGCCAAAGCCGAAATTTCTGCATTTTCGTCGAGAATTGCCGTAGATCGGCGGTCCTATGAGCACTGCAGACGTGCCCCCGACCACGAACACCTCGAAGATCCCCGTCTCCATCCAAGACGAGATGCGCAACTCGTATCTCGACTACGCGATGAGCGTCATCATCGGGCGTGCAATCCCGGATGCGCGCGATGGCTTGAAGCCGGTCCACCGGCGAATCCTCTATTCCGCGCACATCCAAGGCCTCGTGCCGACCGCGCCACACAAGAAGTCGGCGAAGATCGTCGGCGACGTGCTGGCCCAGTTTCATCCCCACGGAGATGCGCCGGTTTACGACGCGATGGTGCGCCTCGCCCAGGACTTCTCGATGCGCTACCCGCTCATCGACGGCCAAGGGAACTTTGGCTCCGTCGATGGAGATCCGCCGGCGGCCTACCGATACACGGAAGCGCGCCTTTCTCGCGCCGCCGTCGACCTGCTCCTCGATATCGAGAAAGATTCTGTCGATTTCGTCCCGACTTTCGACGACACGAACGAGGAACCCCGCGTCCTTCCGACCCGGATTCCGAACCTTCTTGTCAACGGGTCGGGCGGGATCGCCGTCGGGATGGCGACGAATGTTCCCCCGCACAATCTGCGAGAGATCATCGATGCGACGCTGCATCTGCTCCGCAATCCGAAGTGCGCGATTGAAGAATTGATGGCCCACGTCCAAGGGCCCGATTTCCCGACCGGCGCAATGATCTTCGGCCGCGCGGGGATCGATCAATACCAGCGCACAGGCCGCGGGAGCGTGATCATGCGCTCGCCGATCGAAGTCGAGCCTCAGCCCGGCAAGCCGGAGCGTGAACAGTTGGTGATCACGGCGATCCCCTACCAGGCGAACAAAGCCAAGATCATTTCGAAGATCGACGAACTCCGCAAGGACAAGAAGATTGAGGGCATTGTCGAAGCCCGCGAAGCCGTCCGCGACGAATCGGACCGCGAAGCGAACATCCGCATCGTCGTCGAGCTGAAAAAAGACGTGGTCCCCCAGGTCATTATCAATCAGCTTTACCGAATGACCGAGCTCCAGACGAGCTTCGGTGTCATCAACCTCGCTATCGTTCGCGGCCGCCCGCAGGTGATGGATCTAAAGGAAACCCTTGAGGTTTTCGTCGAACATCGCCGCGAAGTCGTGACGCGCCGCACCCGTTGGGAGCTTCGCCAGGCAGAGGCCCAGCGGGAGCTCGTCGAAGGGCTCGGCATGGCGACGACCGAGGTCGATCTCGTCGTCAAGACGATCCGCCAGTCACGCGACACCGAATCGGCGCGGCAGGCCCTCATGCGCCTCCCGCTGCAGGGGCTCGAAGCCTTCGTGACCCGTGCCGGCAGGCCGGAGGAGGAGATCGCTGCGGCGAAAGCACGCGGCGACTACTTCCTCTCCGAACGCCAGGCGAAGGCGATCCTCGAGATGCGCCTCTCCAAGCTCACCGGGCTCGAGCAAGAAAAGCTCGCTGCCGAATATGGTGAGCTCTGCACGGAGATTGCGCACCTTCGAAACATCCTCGCAAACGAGCACGTTCTCCTCGATGTCATCGCGGCGGAACTCGCTGTCATTCGTGAGAAGTTTGGCGACGAGCGTCGCACGCAAATCCTCGCGTCGGGCGCCGAGATCGAAGACGAAGACCTGATTCACGTCGAAGACATGATCGTCACCGTATCCCATGCAGGATACATCAAGCGTACGAGTCCCACTGAATATCGCGCGCAAAAACGCGGTGGTAAGGGGCTTCAAGGGATGAGTGCCCGCGACGAAGACTGGGTAAGCCAGCTCTTCTACGCATCGACGCACAGTTTTGTCTTCATCTTTGCCTCGACCGGCAAAGTGTATGTGAAGAAGGTCTACGAGATCCCGCTCGCCGCACGAAATGCCAAGGGTCGCGCCATTGTGAATTTCGTCGGTATGGAGCCGGGCGAGAAGGTCAAGGCGATCGTTGCGGTGCCGAAGATCGAAGAAGGTCGCTACGTCGTGACCTTGACGAAGAAGGGGCAAATCAAGAAGACCGCCCTGACCGAGTACGAGAACTTCCGCGAACGCGGCATCATCGGAGTGAAGGTCGAGGAGGGGGACGAACTCCTCTCGGCGGCGCTGACCGACGGAACGAGCGAAGTCCTCATCGCGACGAAGGACGGTCAATCGATCCGCTTCCCGGAGGAGCAGGTCCGTCCGATGGGGCGCGCAACGATGGGCGTAAAGGGCGTCGAACTCTCGGAAACCGATGAAGTTCGAGGCTTTACGATCACCGACCCCGCCCGCACGTTCGTGCTCGCAGTCTGCGAGAACGGCTACGGCAAGCGGACCCAGCTTGATGAGTTCCGTCTGCAAAAGCGCGGCGGAAAGGGGATCATCCTCATCGATACGAGCGATCGGAACGGTCCCGTCGTCGACATCCGCCTTGTGAAGTCGGGGGACGAGCTGATGCTGATGACCGATCGCGGTCAGACGATCCGCACCCGCATCGACGAAGTCCGCGAGACTGGCCGCAACGCGCAAGGCGTGAAGCTCATGACCCTCGCCGAAGGCGAGCGCCTCGTGGCGATCGAAGTCCTGCCGGAAGGGGAAAAAGAGGAGGAAGGCTCGATGCTTCCCCCCGCCGATGGTTCTGTGCCGCCGGCCTCGCTGAACTGAGCATCGGGACGTGCGCATCCGACCGAGGACCGCTGAGGAGGCGCTCGCAACCTACCAAGCGTTGCGGGCCCTCCATCCGGATGCTCATTGCGAGCTCGATCATGCGACGCCGTTCCAACTGCTCTGCGCGACGGTGATGAGCGCACAAACGACCGACGTCGCCGTCAATAGAGCGACGCCGGCGCTCTTCGCGAAATTTCCTGACGCGGCAACTCTCGCCCTTGCCGATCCGGAAACTGACGTGGAGCCGCTCATTTCAATGATCGGGATGTTTCGCCAGAAAGCGAAAAATATCGTCAGGTTAGCAAAGATCCTTATCGAGAAGCACGGCGGTGAAGTCCCAAAGACCCTCGCCGCCCTTGTCGAATTGCCAGGAGTCGGTCGAAAGACCGCAAACGTCGTTCTCGGTGTTTGTTTCGGCACCCCCGAAGGCGTCGTCGTCGACACCCACGTCCAGCGCATTTCCCAACGGCTCGGCTTCACGACGCAGGACGACCCGTCGACGATCGAGCAAGATCTCTCCAAGCTTTTTCCACGAGAACATTGGGATTTGTTGAGCCACACGCTCATTTTCCATGGGCGCCGGGTGTGCGACGCTCAAAGGCCAAAGTGTGAAACGTGTACGGTCTCCGCCCACTGCCCCGCTGCTGGGGCAGAAGCGTCCGCTATTGGGCGTAAACCGCCGAGTTCACGGACGAAACATGCCACGACTGCTCGCGACGTCGGAAAAACCGATGCGAAGAAGACTAGCCGCCCGGCGTCGAAAGTAGCGAAGAAGAACGCGTTCGTAGCGACCTCCGCGCCGTCTCCCGCTTCGCGGAGGGACGCGTTCTCCGATCCGGAGTCTCGGCGGGCGGAAACGACCGCAAGAAAGCCCGCGCCGCTGGCAACGAAACCGCCAAAGAGAAGCCCGTGACCCTGCCCCGCCGACGCACTTCTGCCCCGCCCCCATCCGGGGAAGCGGCTTCCAAAAGCAAGAGCACTCCGCCAGTTTCGCCGCGCGAGGCGGTTCTGCATGCAGCGACGCGCCTTTTTGCCAGCGCCGGCTTCGACGGAACCGCCATTCAGGACATCGCGAATGACGTCGGCGTGACCAAACAGGCAATTTTACATCATTTTCCTTCGAAAGAACTCCTCCGCGAGGCGGTTCTCGATGCGATCGTCGGGCATTGGTACAACGCCCTTCCCCGCCTCCTCGCCGTGGCGGCGGAATCCGACGATCGGGTCGACGCCGTGCTCGGGGCGCTCGTCGGCTTTTTCACCGAGGATGGCGACCGTGCGCGGCTACTGTTTCGCGAGGCGCTCGATCGCCCGGATGAAATGCGGCGCCTCGTAGCCGGTCCCGCACGCCCCTTTCTCTTCTTGGTTGCCGGTTACATCAAGGCGGGCCAAACGGCTCAAGCGGGCGAGCCTCGCTTCGCGAGCGATGCCGACGCAGAAGCCTACGTTCTCCACGTCTTGGCGCTCGTGCTCACGCACGCAGCCCTTGGCCCTGTTGTCGACGCGGCGCTGTCGGCACCAGCTGGCGACCGCGCTGCGCTTCGCGAGAAGGAACTCTTCCGCATCGCAAAACGCTCACTTTTCTTCAAGGTTTAGCCGTTCCGCGGCGCCGTCGGCCCCCCGTAGACAATTCCGGGTGCTTCGCGAGCGCGTCCCGTAAAGTGGCTCGGTGAAATTCTTCGCCACCCTCCCCGTCCTTGCGATCCTCGCCTCCTGCTCGTCGAACGAAACCGAAGGAAATTCGGCGAGTGGCGTGACTCAACCGCCGAAGGCGACGGTGTTTGGGAGCGCGTATACCGACGTTGAAATCGAGGTCGACTACCAGGGCGGCGCGGAGCCGTACACCGGCGCCGCGGGGACGAAAGTCTCGGACCTCTGGAGCGTGACCCGCACGAACCTCGGACGCGTTTTTCCCGACAAGAAGGTCAGCGTTCCTAGCGACCTAGCGCAGATGGAAAAGATCGATGTGTCCGGTGACCTCTTCACGTCAGACGCGCTCTTGGCCATCGCGAAACAGCATCGTAACAAGGCTCCGACAGCGTCGAAAGCTACGTACTACGTGGTCTTTGTAAACGGCTATTTCCAAGATGAAAACGGAAAGAACGATGCCATCCTTGGAGTCTCACTCGGAACGACGGGGGTCCTTGCGATGTTCAAGCCGGTGATCGCTTCCAGTGGGCTTCCCGCGTTTCCGAGCGTCGAGCGATTCGTTGAACAGTCGACACTTGTTCATGAAATCGGCCATGCCGTCGGGCTTGTCGACAATGGCGTTTCGATGGTCGCCAATCACAAAGACGGGACGCACGGCGCCCACTGCACGAATACAAAGTGCGTGATGTATTGGGAGAACGAAGGCATTTCGGCGACTCGTGAGTTCGCCAAACAGCTATTGCTGACTGGCAACGTCGTCCTCTTCAAAGAAGATTGCTTGGCCGATCTCGACGGCGCTCGCAAGCAATAGACGAAGGGCCTTCAGAAGCGCGCACGGAACTTCTCTACGAGTTCTCGTGTCGCCGTGTACGGATCGATCTCTCGGGCGGCGACCGATGCAACGACGAGATCCATCGTCGCGGCGAGATCGTGTTCGGCCGCTTCAATAAGAGCTTCGCGAAGCGTCTCGCGCAACTCCTCCGCGAGGCGCCCGCGGCGGCGCTCCTGACCCGCGGTCGTTTCGGTGAGCCAGGCGCGATGGGACTCGAGGGCGAGGACGAGCTCGTCGAAACCGACGCCGCGCGTTGAAACCACGCGCGAAATGGGCGGCGTCCAGTGGGTCGCTCCGACGGGTGCGACAACCCCGTGGGCGGCCGCCTCGCCGGAGCCGCGATGGACGACGTGACCGCGGATCTTCCCAGCGGCAACGAGACTCTCGCCACCGAGCGCAATCATGAGTTCGATATCGCGAACGGTCGCATCGGCGCCATCTTTGTCGGCTTTGTTTACCGCAAAGACGTCCGCGGTTTCCATGATTCCGGCTTTGATCGCCTGAACTTCATCGCCGAGACCGGGCGCCATGACGACGAGCGTCGAGTGCGCCGTTCGTGTGATCTCGAGCTCATCCTGGCCGACGCCGACCGTCTCAACAATCACGATATCGTAACCGGCGGCATCCAGGATTCGCACCATGTCGCGCGCCGATCGGGAAAGCCCCCCGAGATGGCCACGGGTCGCGACACTTCGAATAAATACGCCTGGATCGGTCGCATGCCTACTCATCCGGATCCGATCGCCGAGGATCGCGCCCCCGGTGTACGGGCTCGTTGGATCGACGGCAATCACGGCTACCTTTAGGGTTCGCTTGCGGAATGCTTCAATGAGCCGATCGCAAAGCGTGGATTTGCCGGCGCCCGGATTTCCCGTAACGCCGATGACCCACGCCTTTCCCGTCGAAGGGAAGAGATCTCGGAGGATTTCTTCCGCCTGAGGGACGCGGTCGTCAATCCAACGGAGCGCGCGGGCGATGGCGCGTGGGTCTCCTGTGAGGACGCGTTCGGCGATTTCGTGCATGGGACCGCACCTAACGGAAACGGCGCCTCCTGAGAAGCGCCGTTTCGCGGGAATTTGCGAGAAATTTCAGGGCGCGACGATTCGGCCGCGCGCGCCGTTTGCACCATCGACGCTGTGGCAGCTATTGCAGTCGCCGCTCGTCTGCGCGCCGTGCATCTCGTAGCTCTTGTCGCCGCGCGTAATCGTCGCAGTGAACGGCGTGTTGAGCGAGTTCCCACGCGCGTAAATGTAGAAATTTCCAGCGGAATTTACTGGCAAGTCGTGCGTCGTTCCGTCGGCGCTCGTCAAGGTGACGGTGATCGCGTCGGTGCCCGGCTTTACGCCATTGCAATCGACCGGCTCGTGGCCGGTCGCGAAGACGGAGCCGCCGACGAGCAGCTTGGGACCGCCGTTCTGAGCGTGGCAAGAGACGCATGCGCCACCGGGGTGCATGTAGGGCGATTCCTTGTCTCCGCCGGTCCACGTCGTGCCCGACGTGCAGGTCGAACAACGAATCGGGTGGATCGACAGCGGGAGCGGCCGCGTCGCCCCCGGAAACGCCTCCATCGTCGGAGCCCCCATTGTTTACCGCCGAATAGCAAGCGCTCCCGCTCGCGACGACGAGGGAAAGAAGCAAGAACGACGAGGTTCGTTGGATAAGCGCCATGACCTAGGTAGCTGCTCGGAATTGCAATTTACACGGGATGTGATCAAAGCAATGT
>DYPH01000088.1:0-687 GCA_020720045.1 Sorangium cellulosum
CTAGATCGACGAGCGCAGCCCGTTCGAACGGCGCGAGTGCGACGAGCGAACTCGTGACGGCGTCGTCCAGAGATTGGAGGCGCGGTCGCCCCGCGGAACCACGAAGCGGCGACCGGGCGGCCAAAATGCCGCGATCGGCGCGCAGGCGCGCGAGGAGGTCGACGGCGCCAAAGAGGGCGAGCCTCGGCGCGAGAAGCTCAAGGGCCAGCGGCAGCCCGTCGAGTTCGCGGAGGAGCGCAACCAACGCCGGCACCTCGTCGGGGCGCGGCAGGTACGTCGGTCGCGAACGCCTCGCCGCCCGCAGAAAAAGCTCGGCAGCAGGCCCATCGAGCGCCTCCCCGACCGGGAGCGAAAGAGGCTCAAGCTCAAAGACGTGCTCCTCGGAGGCGCCAAGACGCTCCCGCGACGTAATGAGAAAAACTGCCCGCTCGGCGCCATCCAAAAGGGGCCCGAGGAGCTCACGGAGGGCGGGGAGGCAGCGGTCGGCCCCGTCTAGAAGAACAACGATTTCGCCGAGTCCCGCGAGGGCAGCGACGAGCGGCCCGAGGGCCAACGGCCCCCCTTCCGAAGCGACGAGCGCCGTGACGAGCGCATTTGTCTCCGCCCGGCGAGAAGCCGGATCGGAGAATGCGTTTGTCTCCGCCCGGCGAGAAGCCGGATCGGAGAATGCGTTTGTCTCCGCCCGGC
>DYPH01000088.1:787-27226 GCA_020720045.1 Sorangium cellulosum
GAGAAGCCGGATCGGAGAATGCGTCGAGAAGCGCCGCCGTCTCCGCCGGTGAACCGGCGACAACTTCGTGCAGATTGCATCGAAGAACCGCCGTTGCCCCCCCCTCGGCGACGAGCCGCTGGGCCACCTCTTCGGCAACCCGGCTCTTCCCAACCCCGACGGGCCCGGTCACCGTAACGAGGCGTGCCTCGTAGGCAGTGGCGATAAGTGAAGCAATTTCGACGTCACGACCAAGAATCGGCTCGTCACGAAGCTCGCGGGTGGGGTTCGTTCGGATCATTTTCGTCGGGCCAGATCGCCGAGCCACGTGAGCGCGGCGAGGATGAAGAAGACGATAGCGGGAATCTGCATCTTTTGGCCAAGGAGGTAGGCGCCCGCGCCGAGCAACGACGCAAACGTCAATCCGGCGAAGACCCGCTTCCCCGCCTGGTCGATGACCGGGAGCGGGGCGGTCACGTCGGTCTTCATCGTGAGGCGTCCGAGGCGGAGGTCGTCCAAGACCTCACGCAGCTGGAGCGGCATGTCATAGCCGACCTTCGAGAGCTGCTCGACGCCCCGCCAAAGGTCGTTTCCGAGCTTCTCCGACGAGTAACGTTTCTTCATGATTTCAATGAAGTACGGTTGACTCTGCCCGTAGATGTCGAGGTCGGGATCGAGCTGTTTTCCGATGCCTTCGAGGGTCATCAGCGCCTTGCCGACCATCATGAACTCGGGCGGGATCTCAATGCCAAATTTGAGTGCACCCTGCACCAAGTCACGAAGCATCGCCGAGAGCTCGATCTCTTTGAGCGGCTTCCCGAGGTACTTCTCCGCGAGCAGGGCGACCTCCGCGCGATAGACGCGCATGTCGACTTTTCGCGTCGGCCGCCCGATGGCGTAGAGGGCGTCGGCGACCGCGTAGGAGTCCTTCCGGGCGGCGGCGATCATCAAGTCGACGACCCCCTCGCGGAGCTCCGGTGAGAGCCGACCGACCATCCCGAGGTCGATCAGTCCGAGCACCGGCGCCGCGGGAGGCCCGAGGATGATGATATTTCCCGGGTGTGGGTCGGCATGAAAGAAGCCGTCCTCAAACACCATTTTGATAACAATTCGAACGCTCTGCTTCGCGATCAGCTTGCCGTCGTAGCCGCTCGCGAGCGCCTTATCGATCTTCTTTCCGTCAAAGAATTCCTGAGTCAGGACGTGCTTCGAGGAGGCCTGCTTGTAGACGCGAGGAAACCGAATCTCGCGGTCACCAGCAAAATTATCGGTAAGACGGGCTCCGTTCTCCGCCTCTGTAAGGAAGTTGAGTTCGGCGATGATCGACGTATCAAACTGCTGCACGAGCTGGGCGGGCGAGTAGAGCTTCGACTCCGGGATCGCCCGCTCAACCGCCGCCGCCATGATGTGGAGCAGCTCAAGATCGCGGGCGACGATCGGACCGACGCCGGGCCGCTGGACCTTGACGACGACCTCCTCAGGGCCGTTGTCCCCTTGGATGCGTGCACGATGCACCTGTCCAATCGATGCCGTTGCGAGCGGCGTCTCATCGAAGGAGAGGTAGATCTTGGTGAGCGGCGCCCCGAGGCTCTCTTCGACCTGCTTCTTGATGTCCTCGAAAGGGACCGGCGGGACGTTGTCCTGGAGCTTCTTGAGCTCGGCGATAATTTCGGCCGGGATCACGTCCCCGCGCGTCGACGCGATCTGCCCGAGCTTAATGAACGACGGCCCAAGCTCTTGGAGAACCAGGCGAATTCGCTCTGCGGTCGCTTGCGACTTGGCTGCAGATTCCCCGAGCTTCGCGTCCTCTTCGTCGACCTCGCCAACCTCGCCGAGCGGCCCCGGCGGAACGGAACCCTGAGGCGGAGAGACCGAGTCCCCCGGCTTTTTGGCCTTCTTGCCGAAGCCGGCGCGCGTGACAATTTCACCGAAGCCGTGGCGGACGAGAACTTGCGAAATTTCGCGGAGGCGGACGAGATCTCGGACGGCGTTAAGGACGGAAACCATGGGGGCGGCGAGCTTACCCGAGGAGCGACCCGACGTGGGAAAACCTCAGCGAACGCGAACGACTGTGCCCCGATCGACCGGCGCCGGGAGCGCCGCCGTCCAACCGCCGGGGAGGTTGGGCGTCGTCCAGGTGAAAAGCATCTGCGCATCGATCGGCGCGACGTTCACGCAGCCATGGCTCTGGACGTGACCGAAATTCCGGTGCCAGAACGCGCCATGCAAAGCTACGCCTTTATTAAAGAATTGGACCCAAGGTACTTCGTCGATCGAGTAGTAATGGGCGGCGTCTTCGCGCTCAAGGTTGTCCATCGCCGTGGTGAAGAGCTTCGCCCAGATCCGGTGAACCCCCTTCGGCGTGGCCGTCTCGGTCCCTTGCGCGCCGCGACCGGTCGAGACGAGCGTTGCAAACGCCGGCGTATCCCCTTCGAAGGCGACGAGCGTTTGAGTCGCAAGGTCTACGTCGATCCAGCGCTCATGATCGCCGGCCTCTTTCGGACGTGGAGCTTGCGTAGGAACGGCAAGATCGGCAGCACGGACCCACGCATCTTCCCCGAAAATCTTAAAGAAGACAGCTTTCCCTTCGATCACACGGGTCTCGAGAGAAATCTCACTGAAACGCACACGAAAACCGGTTACTTTTGCATTTGATTTTGCAGAAGCAAACGTCGAGGCGCGCTCCGAAACGACCCAGCCAATGCCGCCTTCAAAGGACGAATCTTTGGACGGAACAGTCGCAAGTTTCTCCCCGGTCTTAAAGGTATGGCCATGAAAGGGGAAGGAACGGGCAGCGCCGAGCTCAGCCATATTAATCCACTGATTTCGCGTGGTGCGACCCCAGGTCTCGCCGCCCTTCGTTCGCTCCTCAGCAATGGCAACGGCCCAACCTTTTTCCAACGAACTTTCCGGCGCTTCGTCCCCGGCGTGCAGGAAACTTGAATAGCCGTAGGCGCCGTTCGCCCCGGCGAAAAAGTAGCGATAAGGGAGCCCATCGTTGGGACGGCCGGCGACGCCCGGCTGCGGATAGACGGGGCTCGCGTCGGGGGGATCGCTTGAATATTCGACCTGGTCGGAGCAGACCCACGCGTACGGGCCGACCTCGAGCCAGCGCCCGGAACACCCGATGCCGCGAAAGGCCGAATAGATCGGCAAACGGGACGCGCTCACGGCGGTCCCGCGTCGTGCATCGCGTGCCCCCGGCCGCTGAAAAAGCGGCGTGTCGTCGTTCTTCGGAGCGACGCTTTGTGCCCCCGCTGGGAGCGGAACGTCCTCCGCGTCCGACCAGAGCGGCGCCTCGGCGTGGGCGGAACCGCTGCCGGCGAGCGCCGCCAAAATCCATGCAATCCGCACCCAACTACGGGTATTCTGCAAGCGCTTCATGGCGCGCTCGGCTCCGCCTTTTCCGTGTCCGGGGGGGCGTCCGTCGTCCCTGCCGGCGGACGGGATCGACGTGCTGGGCGCTCGCTCAGCGGCCGCTCTTCCGGCGGCGCCGTCGGCGGCCGGGGCTGGTCGCGCGGCCCTTCGACGGGCAGGAGCACGGTGAACGTCGCTCCGCGCGGGGACGACGTGACGGAAACGGTGCCCGCATGCTCCTCCGCGATCCGCTTCACAATCGCAAGACCGAGCCCGGTTCCCCCCTTTTTTCCGCTTGTCACAAACGAACGAAACAAACGGTGTTCGATCTCTTTGGGGACGCCGGGACCGTTGTCGGACGTGACGATCTCGAGGAGCTCCTTGCCGCGAAGCACACGCCGGCGGACCCGCAGGGAAACTTGGGGCGCCAGCGTCTGCGCCTGGACGAGCGCCTCGACGGCGTTGCGGGCCAGGTTTTGTACGAGCCTTGTAATTTTTTGCTCATCAAAACGGGCAGTTCCGCGATCATCGAGGACGAGATTGAACGTAACACCAGCACTCTGAAAGAGCCCTTCGAGGGACTTTGCGAGCTCGGCAAAATACGGTGCAACATACACGCGTCGTAAGAAGAGTGTCCGCTCGCCGCGGAGAAAGTCGAGGACATCTTTCTGCAAGGCGCCGAGGTGCGCAAGCTGCTTCCGGATGAGATCCGAGTGGCGCGTGCGAACCGTCGGGTCGGGCTCATCGCGCAGCAAATCGACGTATCCAGCAATGACGGCAAGTGGCGTCTTCAAATCGTGAATCACCCCGGAAAGGAGGCGGCCAACAGACGTCAACCGCTCCTCCCTCTCGCGCGCCTCACGGGCGAGCAGGAGGCGGAGCGCCGTTGCCAAGTTCGCGGCCACAAGCTCTGCAAGATCAATATCTTCCGGCCCAAAACCGGCGGGATCGCGGTGATTGTAGAGCGCAAACGCGCCGAGGACTTCCCTCCCCTCCCCTTCGAGGGGGACGGCGATCGCATTCTCCGTCACAAATCCGGCGAGGGCGTCGAGTTCACTGTCATTGAGGGGGTCGCTTCGCTCCCCGAGCGATTCCGCGACCGGCGCCACCAGCGGCCCGCCCGGATCCCCAGCGCGACGCCCCCCGACCCGCGCAGCGGCCCGCTCTCGACGCTCCTCTTCGGCGAAGAAGGCGGCGTCGTTGTCGATGACGGAGACGGCGGCGGTGCCGAGGGCTCGCCCGATAAATCCCTGACCGGGCGCGATCGGGAACCTCCGAGGCGCCTTGTCGTGATCGCCAAGGACCCAAACGGTCGCCGTACCGAGCTCGGGGTCTTTCACCGCAACCGCGCCGACGCGTGCTGGAATCACCTTACGTGCAGCCTGCACGGTTCCAAGGACCAGGTCTTCGACGGTCGACGCACGCCCAAGAACCCGTTCCAGCTCAAAGAGCAAATCGAGGTCGCGCATGCGGCGCAGGAGTTGATCGTAGGTCTCCTCAAGCTCGGCATTTTTGCCTGCGAGGGACGCGACGAGCTCGACGTTGTCGATGACGATCGCCGCTTGAGAAGCGAGGCTTGTCAGGAGATCGGCGTCCGCTTCGTTAAAAGGGCCACCGGCCTTGTTGAGCACCTGAACGACGCCAAGAATCGTCCCGTCGTGGTCGTGCATCGGAACGGCGAGGATACTGCGCGTGCGATAGCCCGTTTTCTTGTCGAAAGCGGGATTGAAGCGTTCATCTTGGTAGGCATCGGCCACGATCTCAGGGATCCCGGTCCTCGCGACGCGACCAGCAATTCCCTTGGGAATCCGGAGACGAATCGTTGTATTCTGCACACCTTCAACGATACGACTCTCCAAGTACTCTTTGGCAGAATCGAGCAGATAGAGCGTGATGCGATCGGCGGAGACCGCCTCCTTCATCTTGCCGAGCACGAGCACCAAGAGGCTATCTAGGCCGGTAGCATCCGAGGCCTGCATCGGGTCGTCGCGCCAACGATCAATCGCAAGTCCCACGTCGCGAAACAGTGCAACGACCTTTCGTTCCCGGGAGAGCTCCTCTTCGAGTTTGGCGACTCGGGCCTCCAGGTCACGCAGGGCGCGCGGACCGCGAGCGGCCGTTTTCGCGGCACTTTTTGCGCTTGTCTCCGCCCGGCGAGCCTCATCCACAGGCGGGGGTTCGACCGGCACCACCCTCGGACGACGGGCCGTCTTTGGGGGGATCGTGTCGATGGAAAGTCCCTTCGCGCGTCGCGTCGTCGCCACCGGATCACCCTACTACGGAACACGATTCCGCTTACGCCCCGTTTGCGGTAGACGCCTGTCACCCTTATGGCGCGCACGCTTATCGTCACCCCGACGTACAACGAAAAAGAGAACCTTCCGCGCCTGGTTGAGGCGGTGCGCAGTGCGCTTCCGGAAGCCGATCTTTTGATTGTCGACGACAATTCGCCCGACGGAACCGGCGCGATCGCGGATGCGTTTGCGGCGAAAGATCCGCAGGTGAAGGTGATGCACCGCAGCGGCAAGCTGGGGCTCGGCACCGCGTACATTCAAGCGTTCACCCAGGGGCTCGCAGAGGGCTACGAGCGCTTCTTCGAGATGGACGCCGACTTCTCGCATGATCCTAAGTATCTAAAAGCTTTCGTGAATGCTCTGGACGAGGGGGCCGACGTCGTCGTCGGTTCTCGAAACATCCCTGGCGGGTCTGTCGAAGGATGGGGCCCGGGCCGTCACGTGATCTCCAAGGGGGGCTCCCTCTATTCGAGAACGATCCTCGGCCTCGGAATTCGAGATCTCACCGGTGGCTTCAACGCATTTACGCGGCGCGCACTTGAAAAGATCGAGCTTGGGAAGATTCACTCGAATGGGTACTCGTTCCAGATCGAAATGAAGTTTCGAGCCTCCCTCGCGGGGCTGCGCATCCAGGAAGTGCCGATCGTCTTCGTCGACCGCCAGGTGGGGAAGTCGAAGATGTCGCGGAAGATTTTCCTCGAGGCGATCGGCGTCGTCTGGAAGCTTCGCTACGACGCCGTACGCGGACGGTTGTGATTTGGCGCGGGCCGAGGCATACTCGGCCCCGTTCGCGTCCTTAGCTCAACTGGATAGAGCATCGGCCTTCGAAGCCGAGGGTTGCAGGTTCGACCCCTGCAGGACGCGCGAATTTACCCGCCGAACTGGAGGGGGACGATGATGGTGGTCATCGTCGCCCCGGAGGGGAAGCGGAGTCGGGTCAGCGTCATGCGGACGCAAGCGAGCGTCGTCGGCGCGAGCGTCAGCCGCGATTCCGCGGCCCGCGGCTGCACGTCGACCGGCACACCGTCCCGTCCGACGGTCGCCACGAAGTTCACCGCGCCACGGGCCTCCGGGTGGGCATCGACTTCGGGGGCAAAGCAGTCGGCGAAGCGCGCGCGGGCGCTGTCGACGACCGCAGAAATTTCCGCAGATCGCGCCGGCGAAGCGGTCGACGCCGGCCGCAGCAGCTCCGCCGAATTCGGCTCCGACCCACCGCACGCGGCCAGGAATATGCATCCTGCAAGCAAAGGGCGCGAAAGTGCCATCTCCGACGACGCTTAGCCATCAATGGAGATCGGGGAAACTTTTCGTCACAAATTTAGTGAGATGGCCCAATCGACGGAAGGGCCTTGCCGGCAACCGTTTGGTGGAGCGCCGACCTCGCATACCTTGATCCCATGGCCGACTCCCGCCTCTTGCCGCCTCCGTTCACCGCCACGCAGGGGACCGCCACGCGGGGGACCGCCACCCGACGATGGAAGGCCCCCCTCGCCCTCCTCCTCGCCGGCCTCCTCCTCGCGAAGGCGGCTTTCCCGTGGCTCGACTGCACCGCGCGCGCGAAGGGCTTTCTCCTGGCCCTCGCAAATGCGGAACCGGGGGACGACATCGCCGAGGAGGTGGTCCCCCTCGCGGTTCCGGCGCTTCCGGGTGGGACGAGCCCGCCGACACAGACCCGCGGTCGCTGGTTTCTTCCGAAACACGTGCGAGGTCGTGGCATTGTATTGGTGCACGGCGTCCACTACTTGGGGCTCGACGAACCGCGACTGTTGCACCTCGCGCGCGCGATTGCGCGAGCCGGCTATCCCGTCTTCGCGCCGGAGGTCAAAGAGCTCACCGGCTACCGAATCGAACCGAGCGCTCTGGCGACGATCGCCGCCGCGACATCGACCCTCCAAGCACGGACGGGCGACACGCAGGTCGGCATCTTCGGGATCTCCTTCGGCGGAGGACTCTCGGTCCTCGCCGCCGAAACCCCCGGAATTCGCGAGAAGATCTCGTTTGTACTTGCCGTCGGTGGCCACGGAGATCTCGATCGGGTGAGCCATTTTTTCCTCGGCGAGGGGGCGTTTTTTTCCAGCAATACCCCCTTTCAAGGGCACCCCCACGAGTACGGGGCGATGGTGCTCGCCTACCGGTGCACCGATCGCCTTTTCGGCGCGGAAGAATCGAAGACGGCGGCGAGTGCGATGCTTCACTGGCTTCGTGAGGAGCAGTCCGAAGCGCATCGGGAGGCTGCCACCCTCAAACCGGAAAGTCGCGATCGCCTCGAAGCGCTCTTTGCCGGAAACTTTGCGCGGGAGAAGGGCACGCTCGGTGCCGAACTCGCCGGCGCCGACGCCATCGCGTGGGGGACCTCCCCCTCCCGTCACGTTGAGGGGCTCCGGGCGACCGTCTTTCTGCTCCACGGCGCCGGGGACAACGTCGTCCCGCCGACGGAAACCGAACGTCTCGCCCGCGAAATTCCGCAAGGACTCCTTGGAGATGCGCTCGTCACCGGGCTCGTACGGCACGCCGAGATGGCCGACGAACCCGACCTCGGCGACCGCGTGCGGCTTCTCGTCTTCATGACGCGCGTGCTGGCTGCTGCCGATCGTTAGCGCCCAGCGTGGCCCACGCGACAGCGGCCGGCGCAAACAAGAGCGCCCCCGTCAAACAACTAATCTCGCCGAGGACGGCGATGACTCCAAAAAGAAACAGTGCCTGATTCTGGGCAAGGAGAAGCGACCCGTAGCCAATGATCGTCGTCGCCGAGCAGAGCGCGACCGCCGACCCTGCGTGGACAATGGCCTCTTCGAGACGGCCGCGCGCCGTCGCGGGTCCGGCCGGCGTAACCCAACGGGCGAGGACGTTCGCCGGGTAGTCGACCCCGATCCCGAAGGTGATCGGGAACGCGATGAAGTTTGCGAAGTTCACTTTCATGCCGAGCCCCAACACGAGGCCGGCGAGCTGGACGACCGCAAAGAGGAGGACGCCAAGCACCAAACCGGCAACGCGGCCGCGACGGCCAAAGAGGAAGATCGTCACGGCGGAAACACCAAGAAATGCAAGAAGTGTCGCCCGCGGACCGTCCTTTTGAAGGGCGGCGAGGATGTCGGCTGATATGGGGAGCGAGCCGGCCACACGGGCGGCGCTGTGGGGATCCTCGGGGAGGCCGACGGCGGCCGCGGTTCGAAGCGACCCGACGAAGGCGGCGATCGTCGGCCCCTTCCAGAGCGCCTGCGAAGGGATCGGGTAGACGAGCACCGTGCGGTCGATGCGCCCGTCGTGCTCGCGGAGCCCGGCGACGAAGGTCGTCGGGAGCGCATCGGCGCCAAACGGTCGGAGGGGTGCCGCTGCATCGTCGTTGGACGGAAAGAACTTCTGGATAAATATGCGTTTGTCTTCAGGAAGTGACGCCAAAACCTTGGGGGTCAAACTATCTTTGATCTCCTCGATGACGACGATCTTCTCCGTCTGTTTGCTGGGGAGGACGTCTTCGGAGGTGCGAACTTCGGCGACAAGCGCCGTCGAAGCGCCCCCGGTCGCGAGGCCACCGGAGGCGCGGACCGCAGCGGCGATGCGGTTTCGTGAGGCGACGTCGTCGGCTAGAATGGCGACGGGGGTGAGGTAGCGCCCAAGGAGCGCGTCCATCCGTCGCCCCCAGTACCCCTCGCCGACCTGCCAGGTGTCGCGGCGGCGGAGTTTGGAGAAGTTCGCTTCGATGGCCCCGTCTCTGTGATGGGCGACGGAAAAACCGGCGGCGAGGGTCGCTGCGAAGCCGAGTGCGACGAGCGCACGAGGGGCGCGGAGGACGAGCTGGGCGAGCGCGGCAAACGGGGAAAATGCGATCCCGGTGGCGCGGCGGCGGTAGGGGGCGGCGTCGCCGTCGAAGCGACGCAAAAGGCTCGGCAGGAGGAAATAGGCGGAGAGCCAGGAGAAGAGCATTCCGAGTCCGCCGATGAAGCCAAACTGGCGGAAACCTTGAAAATCGGTGACGGCGAGCGCCGCATACGCGATGCCGGCAGCGGCGGCGGCGGTCCCGGTGCCGGCCGGTGTGGCGACGAAGGCCTCGCGGAGGGCGGCTTCCTGGTCGCCGCCGGGTCTCCGGCGCACCTCTACGTAGCGAGCAAGGAACAAGATCGCGAAATTGATTCCATTTCCGATGACGATCGAACCGAGGAACGCGGTGTTTGAGTTGAGCTCGGTGACGCCAAACGGCGGAAGGGAGGCAACGGCGAACGCAAGGACGGTGGCGACGAACAACGGCGGAAACAGTGCGATAACCGGCTTCCAGACCTTAAAGTACAAACGCAACACAAGCGTAACGAGCGCGAGGACGACCAGCGTCGACAACGAGAGATCGGCGAGCAGGGCTTCGGTCTCCTCGACCTCGATGGCGACGTCCCCCGTGTACCCCACGCGCGCCCCTGCGGGGAGCCCCGAGGCGGCAACTGCTTCTTTTACCTCGCGAAAGAGCGCGGCGCGGCCCCCTTTCGTGGAGCGGAGCGGGCCGACCTCGATGAGAATGAGCGCCGTCCGTTGCTCGCTGTTTGCAAAGCGCGTCCCGATCGCTCCTGGCTTCTTCGGGGGGATCCGCGATTTGTATTTTGCCTCAATCTTGGACGTATCGAACGTCGGTGGCGCCTCGCTCTCGTCACTGAGATCGGCCCCGGTGCTCTTCCGCACCGCGTAGTCACGCTGCTCGGCGATCGCGTCGCGGAGCTGGATAAGCTCGTCGACGTCGAGATAGAGGGGCGCATTTTTTTCAAGAAATGCCTGCTCTTCATCGGTCCCGCGCCGCACGCGGGTGACTTCATCCGCGGGAAACGCGCCGACCTTCTCGGCGACGCGATCGAGAAAGGCGAGTGCGTCGTCCATGGCCGGGTCGGCCTGTCCGTTCGCGGGGGGAACCTCCACGACTACGCCGAGATAGGTGAGCCCCGTTGCGCGCGCGAAGAGCGCCTTCTTCGCCTGAACGCTCGGCGCGTTCGCCGGCAAGAGCGCCGCGACGTCTGCCTTCAGGTGCACGTAGAGCGATCCGGTCCGCAGCGCCGCCGGAAGAGCAAGTAGGAGCGCGAGCGCCCAAAGAAGGGGGCCACGTGCCAGCACGAAGGGGAGAATTTTTTCGCTCCAGATCCGACCAAAGAAGCTCATTGAAATAGCCCCATCCGTTGCCCGAGGAAGACGAGCGCTGCCGCCTGCAAGCCGGCGACGATGTCGTCAAAAACAACGCCATTTCCACCAGGTAGGCGCTCCGCTGCGCGTGCGGGAAAGGGCTTGGTTGCGTCAAACAGCCGGAACAAGGCAAACGCAACGAGGAGCCCAGCAAGCGATTTTGGCGCAGACAGCACCGCCACAATCATTCCGGCCACTTCGTCGACGACCACGACCTGCGGGTCCTTTTTCCCGGTGCGTCGAATCGCTTCGTAGGAGGCCCAGACGGCGACCGGTGTGACCACCAAGGCGCCGACGGCGACCGCCGGCGTCCCGAGATGGGCCAGGTAGGCGGCGATGGGAAGGGCGGCGACGGTACCGGCCGTCCCCGGTGCGCGAGGGACCTTCCCCGCGCCGAACCAGATCGCGATCTGCCAACGAATTTCCTGGAGGTCGAGCGCGGGGCGCCCCGTCGGAAGGAGCCTGCGAAGGAGCACCGACACGAGGAGCGTGAGCGCGATCCCGGCGACGACGTCGGCGATCCAGTGATGATCGAGGTAGACGGCGGCAAGCACCATCGCGAGAAAATAGGCGACCGCTCCGGCGCGAACTGGCTTTGAAAAATGGTTCCACCCCTCCCGCAAGATCAGCAGCGGGTAGCTCACGTGAAGCGATGGCATCGCCCCAAATATGTCGTTTGATCTCGCGTAGAATCCGTGAAAGTAGCGAAAACCGAGCCAGGCGTCGACGCGGGCAAGGTTCGGTCCTTCGTTCCCTACGGTCGCCGGATCGATCACGCACCCATGGGCGTGGACGTACCACGGCGGGGCCGCCGGGAAGGCGTGGTGGATGACGAAGGCGGAGATGTTGAGAACGAAAAAGGACCAGGTAAATCGTCGCATTGCGACGTCATCGACCCAAAACAAGTAGGCGGCGCACGCAAACGACGCGAGGAGGAAGGTGCCGTAGGGGATCGCCGCAAGTACATCGAGGGCGGGCACCGCGTGGGCCTGGAGCCAGGGGTGCACCGTTTCGCCGTTCGCAAACCCAAACCAGCGAGCTTCAAAGGCTTGGAGGTCGCTGGCGTGAATGCGTTCAGGAGCAAGCCCGACGTGCTTTACAAAGCGCATCGCATCGTAAAACAGTCCCACAAGAAGGACCGGAATAAGGCCCCGGTAGAGGCGCTTTGTCCACGGGCGCGCCGTAGCGAGGACGAGAATCGCGACGAGGAGCGCCCAAAGCTCGGGGCGCCGCCACTCGCCGATGCTGAACAGGAGCATGATCCAGGCGATCGGCCCCCAAATCGCGACCTTCGGGAGCGTCATGACCGCTCGCTGACCGGCGCCTCGCCGAAGACAAAGCTGCGATGGAGCGGGAAATTCCAGGCGAGAGAGACGAGCACCGCCGCGACGGGGCGCGCGAGAGCGAAGGGGAAGAGCGCGCCGAGCGCATGGACGAGGAGGGCGTTGGCGAGCGCGGAACCGGCGGCCACAAGCGAATAGCGAAGCACTTGCCGGCCGACTTGGCGGCGCTCGCCACGAAAGACGTAGCGACGCGCGATCAGAAAGTTGCAGCATGCACCTACTGCCGCTCCAACGAGGGTCGCGGGGGCTGGGTTGAGACCGGCGCGAACAAGAAGCCCGCCGATTAAAAAATCGAGCAGTGTCGAAAAGATGGCCCCTGCCTGGTGGCGCACGACGGGGCGCTCCATGAGGCTCCTCATGGGGCGCTCCGTGCAAGGTGCAGCAATCGGCGAACGGCGGAGAAATTGCCAGCAACGGCGATGATCGCGAGGGCGACGACCAGCGGCGCGAGGGGAGCTCCGAGAGGGGCAGCCGCCGGAAGGAACCGCGCAACCGCGGGGACGAGCCCGGTTCCGAGCGCGAGCAAGACGAGCCGCTCGCCGCGTCGCATGGCACCACGCGGCACCGTAATATCCGGATATGCCTCAATTTTTGCGCTCACGTAGGAGACCAAGAACGAGGCGATGAGCGCGGCGAGCGTCAGCAACAGCAGCGGCGCCGACGCACGAACGTAGAAAACAATGCCGACAAACAAAGCCGCTTCGACGTAGCGATCGGCGGTCGCGTCGAAGAGCTTGCCGGCGGTCGACGTGGTGCACGTCGTGCGTGCCACCTGGCCGTCGAGGGTGTCGACGAGGGCGGCGAGGAGGCCGAAGAGCGTCGCCATCCCGAAGCGCCCGAAGGCGGCCGCAAGGCCGGCGACCGCCCCAAACAGCAGCGAGGATGCGGTGAGCGCGTTTGCCGAGACGCCAAGGGCGACCGCCCCACGCACGAGCGGGGCGAGCGCCCAGTAGAAGGCGTCGACGGCGCGGGGCACCAGCAGGACGCTCCCCGCCTCGCGGTCGGCGCGTGCTTCGTGGACGCCGCCCACCGTCGCGAGACGGATCCCATAAGCAGCGGCCGCCACGCTCGCGACGCCCATAGGTGCGAGCGCGAGCAGGAGTTCGACCGACTCCCCAGACTCGACCGGTGCCATAACCAACCCCTGTGCCGGCTCAGAATAACGACTGAATGCCTAACTATTTAGGCATTGACCCTCCTCACTCGGCAGCGCTCGCGAGCGCACGAACGCGGCTCAGCGTGCGGAGCGTCGCCTTCATGCGGTCGAGCTGGGCGAAGAGGTCGTGGACGGGGCGGCCGGCGCCGTCATGCATGGGGCTCTTGAAGTAAAAAGAGAGCCATTCCTGGGTGCCCATCTGCCCAGAGCGCTGGGCGAGGTCGAGAAAGAGCGCGAGATCGAGGACGATCGGCGCCGCGAGGATCGAGTCTCTGCAGAGGAGATCGATCTTCATTTGCATGTTATAACCGAGCCAACCGAAGAAATCGATATTGTCCCACCCCTCCTTCTGATCGCCGCGCGGCGGGTAATAATCAATACGCACTTTGTGCGCCATGTTCCCATAAAGGTCCGGCGCGTTCTCCGGCTCAAAGATGGAATCGAGCACACCGAGCTTCGAAACCTCTTTGCTCTTGAAGCTCTCGGGGTCGTCGAGGACTTCGCCGTCCCGGTTGCCGAGGATGTTCGTCGAGTACCAGCCGCGCACGCCGAGGTTCCGCGCTCGGAAGCCGGGCGCGATAACCGTCTTCATGAGCGTCTGGCCAGTTTTGAAGTCTTTTCCGGCGATTGCGACGCCGAGATCGTGGGCGAGTTCCTGGGCCGCCGGGAACTCGACGCCGAGGTTCGGGGAGCCGTTTGCGTAGGGGACGCGCTCTTTCAGGCAGGCCCAGGCATAGAGCTGCGCCGCCGAAATGGCCGGATCGTTCGTGAGAAGCCCCTTTTCAAAGCTCTTGATGGTCGCGTGAACGGCGGTCGGTTCAATGTAGGTTTCCGTCGACCCGGTCCAGACGGCCACGGCGCGGTCGGCCCCCTGCTCCTTGATAAAGGTCCGAATGTCCTGGCGAAGTTGCTCGACCATATCGGCCTTGGTCGCCCCCTCTTTCACCCACGTCCCGTGAAGGCGCTTGACGTATTCCGGGTAGAATACAGCTTTCATCGGGCGAACGGCGGCGAGCTCGGGGGCGATGAGATCGAGGTGCTTCTCGGTGAGCACGTCGGCGTGGCGTGCGGCGGCGAGGGCATCGTCCTCGAAGATGTCCCAGCCACCGAAGACGAGCTGATCGAGGCTCGCCAGCGGGACCAGATCCCGCGTTTTTGTCGCTGGGGAGCCGCCGCCCGAGACGTCGTCGACCACTCCGTACTCGGCGAACGAGCCGATCGGCGCGCCGAGCCCACGGCGCGCGAGCATGACGCCGGCGATCGCCGTCGTTGCGACGGCGCCCATGCCGGGGAAGAGGACTGCGAGCTTGCCGGGGGGTGCAAAATTCATGTTCGGGTCTCCTTGCGACGCCCCTGCGGAGGCGAACGCGAACTCCGCCACGCGCCTCCGTCCGCAACGTGCGGGGAGGACGGAGGCGCGGGCCAGGGAAAATCGTGCGTGTGCCAGGCCGCCGCGCTGCCGGGGGACCGCGCGACCGCCAAACGCGCCCCCCGTGTTCGGGAAAAGGCGCGACCTCGTGACCGAGGTTCGGGCGACGCGTGGGAATTAGGACTCGGCATATTAATCGTCAAGCCCTTGTCGATCTAGTTCATGACGATCACCCCACGAACCGCTCTTCGGTTGAGGAATTGCCCTTCGCGCGCTATTGCTCCGAGAAATGCTCTCCCGTCGGCGATGCGCCGGCCGGCCAGAGTCTGGAGCTTGAGTCGTCCCAATCGCGACTCTCGACGGAAGCGATGCCCTGCGACGAACGGACCAAACACTACGCGGCGGCACTCGACTCGTTGAAGGCGAGGTTCGACCATTTCCCGCGCGAAGCGATGGAAACGCTCTTCGAGGTGGCGGCGACCCACGAGCTGTTCATCCGCTTCGCTTCGGCGGTCGCCGAGCGCAACGACCTCTCCTTCGCCGGCTTCCGCGTCCTCACGATGATCGCGAAAGAGGAAGACGCGCGCTGCCCGATGCATCGCCTGTCCGAGTGGCTTTTCGTCTCCCGGCAAAACATCACCGGCCTCGTCGATGTACTTGAAAAGAAAGGCCTTGTACGCCGAATCGCCTGCGGTTCCGATCGCCGCGTAAAGTGGGTTGAACTCACCGCGGACGGGCGTGAAGCGCTCGACGAAGTCCTCCCCAACCTGTTTGCGTCGACGAGCGAACTTTTTGGGACGATCCCGGCCGCCGAGCTTGAGCGCCTCCTGAAGACGTTACGCCGACTCCGCGAGCGCATCCTCACCGTCCGCCCCGAACTTGAACCTTCGTTCCGTACCGATGTCGCAGGATCAGACGGCCCGAGTGGGAACGGGCACGTTGCACCGCGCGCCGCGCCGGAGCCGGCAAGAGCGGTCAGGAAGTCGAAAAAGACCGGCTGAGCGCGAGGTAGTCGTCAACAAAGCGGTCGACGGAAAAGCGCTGCCGGTCGCGCGCGACGGCGTAATTTGCGCGGTCCCAGGTCGCTGACCAATCGGTGCATCGTGCAAGGATCGCCTCCGCAAGGCGGCGCGAATCTCCTCGCGGCACGAGGTCCTCGGCGGCTACCTGATCGCGCGCCGCCCCGTGATCAGTCGCAACGACGGGGACGCCATAAACAAGCGCCTCCAGCGTCGCATTTGGGCAGCCGGCCGGCTCGGAAATGGCGACAAAAAGGTCGATTTCACGAAGAAATTCGAACGCGTCTTGCTGTCCAACGAACGCGATCGCCGGAACATCCGCCACCGAAGCCCGCAGGCGATCGGCATAGGCGACGTCCCCATCCTCGCCGCCAGCGATCCGGAGCGTAAGGCCAAGGTCGGGAGGCAGGAGCCGGAAGGCTTCGATCAGCTCTTCCAGCTTTTTGTCTGGTGAGAGGCGCGCCAACGTCCCCAGGACGGCGATCGGGCGAGCTGGTCGCGGCAGCGGAGGGAGCGCCGGATCGTGCTCAGGGAGGACGCCGTTCGGAATCACAGTGACAGGCGCGCCGAGCACCTCGGCTGCTTCGATTTCTTGTTTGTACTTTACAACAATCCCATCGAGGAGCGCGCCGTAGCGCGCGGGGGTGTCGACGGAGCTCTCGGCATTCGGCCGTGCGAAGTAGCGGGCCATGCTTGCAAAATACATCTCTCCTGGGCTCACGTCGAAGAGGCGCGCACCTGAAAAACTCTCTGCAAATAGAGCCTTTACTTCGAAGAGGGCGTTCCAAAAGAAGACGGTCGTCGCCCCGAAGGCGGCGGCAAATGCGAGGGCATCCTCGGCGACGTCGACGATCGCTTCGGTCCGCGCACTAGGTGCACAGTGCACCGTAATGCCGTTCTGAGAACGCCGCAGTGCCTGCGTCCCGACCGTTGGAAACTCGGCCTGTTCTTCGAGGACGATCGCCGCCACCGGGACGCCGCGGGCGGCAAGTCCCGCGAGGAGGCGCCGGGCGCTCGTCTGCGCGCCGCCCACGTGAAAGTGGTTCGTAATCAGCAGGATACGCTCCTCGTCCCCAACCTTCTTGGGTCGGTCAACGACCCCACGAAGGGCCCTCGCGGTACGGCGCGCGCAGGAGCGTGCAGTATGCACAGGATGAAGCCCTGCTACCGAGGAGGACGGCGGCAGCGCGAGGAGGGCGCCCACGATACCATCAATAATTTCAGACTCTTCAGCCCGATCGACGGTGACGAGGGAGACCCGCCCGGGATGCCGGGAGGCGAGTTCGGGGAGCCCGCCAACGGCCGTCGCGACGACGGGGACGCCGGCTGCGAGCGCCTCCATCACGACGAGGGGGACCCCCCTCCCAGGCCGACGGCAGGAGAAGGACGTCGGCCTCCGCGAGCAGGTCGGGAACGTCTTCTCGGGGGCCCAAACGCAGGAACTTTCCAGGTAATTTCGCGTATTCGCTTGCTGCAAGGGCGGCTCCGAGGGCCTGCTCGGCGGCGCGCGACGCCCCGTTTTGCGAGACCGCTTCCCCGGCAAGCGAGATTGTGCATTCTACATGCGGTTCGCGACGATGGATCCCGTCGAGGATCGCCGGGAGCCGGTCGAGGCGCTTCTGGGGGCGAACGTTGGCAATCACCAAAACGCGCAAACGGCGACCGCCCTCTTCCAGGGAATTGCCGGGCGATCGTGCGCGCTCCGACGATCGTGGAACGATGCCGTTCGAGAGGGGGCGCACCCGCGCGGACGGGAGCGCTCGACGCAACGCCCCGGTGACCGCCTCCCCACAGCCGAGGTACAGGGCGATTGGGGCGTCGGGATCGACGAGGCCGGCTGGCCAGCCATCCAGTGCATTATGCACGCATGTGGCGACGGGGACTCCGAACGCTGCGAGCGACCGGGCGACAGCGCCGTCGATCAGATGCAGGTAGATTGCATCGATTCCCAGAAACGGAAGCGGCGCCGCGGGCGCAGTCCGCGGGAGGACGATCGTACCGGCAGGCTCGGGGAAGGAGGCACGAATCGGCTCGTGGGTGCGCGCCAAAAGCGGAACAATTCCCACACAATGTGAGCTTCCGACGACGTCGAGGACGAGTCGCTCCGCCCCGCCTCGATGGAGGCTCGTCACGACAAAGAGGACACGGCGGCAGCGGTCTTCCGAGGCATCGAGCGCCGGGTGGTGGACGATTCGGACCCCGGCGGCGGCAGCGGCCGCCAGGAGCCCTCCAAGGCCCGCCTCCTCGGCGATCGGCCCATAGCGAGCCAGGGTCGCGGGGTGGCCGGCAAGCGCGCGGATGGGCGGAAGCGTGTAGGGCGCAACGTGTCGACCGAAGAGGCGCTTGCGCAAGCCCGGTGCATAGATCCCGCCGCACGCGGCAAGGATGCGCCGGCTCTCCGCGGCAAACTCCCCGTCGACGAGGCCGCCGACGAGGAGCGTCCCCTCAGGGACGAAGGGCGGAGCGGGGACCGGCCGACGAGGGAAGGACCCGGCCGCGACGAGCACGTCTACCCCTGGACTTTGCTCACAAAAAGAGCGTTCCCAGGCGCACAAAGAGCGACGTGCGAGCCACGGCGTCGGTCCGCTCAGTATGCGGAGGGCCATCCGCCAAAGCTGGAGCTAGAAGAGCTGGAAGAACTGTTCGACGAATCGTTGCTGCTCCAGCTGTTGGAACTCCGCTGCGCGTCCCACGCCGACTGGGTCGCACCGTACACGGCCCCCGCCTGATAGGCTTGGTCGGTGCTCGAATCGTAGACCGGGGACGTGCCGCGGAAGCCGCCGGTAGGGTCGTCGATCCGCTCCAAGCGCAGGTTCTTCGGGACGCCGCCGGTGAAAACAAACGTGCGTTTCCCGACAAGCGGCGCCGCGGACCGGATGGGTGTACCGTTCACATAACAGCTGTAGTGGACCATCGAATTCGGCGCGTACTGGTCGGTGTCTACAAAGAAACCATCGACGCCGGGACGCAACGTCGCGCCTGCCACAGAGCCGCGCGAAAGGCCGCGACGGAGACCGGAAACAAACATGGCAAAGACGACCCCGAGGATCCCCACGACCATGCCACCAAAGACGATGTTGTAGAAGGTGAACGAGCTTCCTGGCGTCGATGGTGTGCCCGGAAAGTCAGCAACTTCTGAGCTTTTTGGCGGAACCGTTCCGCCCACCGGCTTGCTGGTGACGTCGGCAGCGACGCGGAAACCGTTGTCTGCGTTTCGGGTACCGGCAGTGTTACTGTAGCGGGCTCCGGGGCGGGCCCAGAAGGGATCTTTGAACCAAGATCCCCCTTTGAGAACCTTGCGATCGCCGGCAGTTTCGAGGGGATCAACCGCCGGCTCCGTCGTCCGTGCGCGATCGTTGTCCTCGGTCCACTCGCTGACGTTGCCGAGGAGATCGCAGAACGAAATCTCGCGCCCGTCCGGCGGGCGGCGCTCGCACACGGGATGGGGGCCACGTTTCTTGTCGGCGGCGAGGACCGCCGCGAGCTTCGTCGTGGCCGCGCTAGCCTCGCGACTGGCGGCAAGCTCCCACTCGGCCTCTGTCGGCAGGCGGAACGTGAGGCCGCTGGAACTAACGGTGCTCAGCCAGGCCGCAAACGCCTTCGCGTCGGCATGGGTGAGAAGCGAAACCGGGTGTCGATCGGTGATCGGGTAGCCGGGGTTCTGCCAGGTGTATCCTGCACCCTTCACGAGGGCGGTGCCGTCAAAGCCGGAGCCGCCGGTCGCCCCTTTTTCGGCCTCGGTGCGGTAGCCGGTCGCGGCGACGAAACGCCGGAAGGCACCGACCGTCGTCTCCGTCTCCGCGAGCCAAAACCCTTTTGAAAGCTGCACGTTGCGAACAGGCGCCCCCGCTTTTGGGTCGACGTCCCCCTGGGAAAACGCCCCCGGGACCACAAACCGCAGCGGGAGCGTGACCCCATCGCCGAGGGCGACTTCCGTGGGCGGAGCCGCCGGCGGGGTGTGCGGCGCCGGCCGCGCGGACACCGATGGCGACGCGCTCGGGAGTGCCTCTGCGGGGCGCGCAGGCACGGCAAGCACGACTGCGACGAGCAAGAAGGCGGAGCGACGAAGGTGGGTCATGGGTGGCTGGCGCTTCCGACGAGGAGGAGAGCGACGCTCGCAACGTACATGCAGAGTCCAACGATCAACAGCGCGAGTGCTCGCGAATACGCATTGGTCTTTTGGTCGCGCATTTCAAGAGCATGAAGTGTCGTTTGACGAAGACTGCATGGCGGGAGCTGCGACGTCCACCGAACGCGCAAAATACCTAGAAACGTCAAGGAGGCCGCCGCCAGAACAAAGCTCAGACCTCCGACAATCAACCAAGCTGCGAGCTTGCCGGAGCGGGCGATATTGGCCCCGGAAAATCCGGTCACCGTGATGGTGATTCCAGCGAGCGAGAGCATCGTCTGCGCACGCCCCGCGAGAATCGCAAGCTGCCCCTCGATGCGACCGGTGACCTTCCCCGCATCTCCGCCGTACAGCTGAATGAGATGATCGGCTTCCTGCTCGCGGGTCACGGTCTCCATCGGCGTCGGGATACCGCAGATCGGCGGGGCGCTGTAGGGTCCCCGCATGGACCGACAAAACCAGGAGGAAGAGCCGCGCTTCGGCCGCACGATCGCCCCCTCCCAGGCTCACGCGTTGGTGCTGCCCGGCGTAGCGATCCCGAAGCAAATTACCCGGCGGGCGCCGGTCATGGTCGCTGCGGCGACGCTGTTTACGTGCGGCGTTTACGCGGTGCCGTGGCTCTACCGGACGAGCCTGGACGTCAACGGATCCCGCCTCGGGCCGCCGCGACGCCCGCTGCTTCATGCACTCCTTGCACTCTGCACCTTCATGATCTGGACGGAGGTCTTCCTGATCACACTCGCGAAGGAAGTGAAAAACCTCCCGGGCCGTGGCCCGCGCGATGACCACAGGAAAAGCGTTGAAATCGCAACCATTCTCCCGTGGATCGCTGCGCTTGCGATCGTTGTACCGCCGCTCGTCGTCGTCACGATCGCGCTCGGACAGGCGATGCTCAACGCCGTTGCCGACGAAGCGCTCGACGACCACCGGGCGGACGCGGCCGGCTAGAACTCGAAGGCGAGACCGGCCGCGAACGTGCGGTCGCCGACGTGCATGGCGTTGGCAGAACCAAAGTTCGAGAGTTCAGCCCCCCAAAACTCTCCGAAAAGATAGGTATTATTGATGCCGCTCGCCTCATCGGCCGAGGCAGCAGTGTTCCGATCCAGGAAGTCGAGGAGGAGCGCGCCGCCGAGCGCGTAGCTGGGACCGAAGCTGACGCCCTTCGCACTCTTGTTGTTCGCCGTCGTGGTGCCGTCGGCCCCGTAGGCGCGCCAGTATCCGGCACCGATCCCCGCCTTGGCGTAGGGCACAATGGGAATGCCAAAATCGGTCGCGAGCACATCCACGCGAAGGACTGCTTGAAGCAGGAACGGGGCGACTTCGAAGTTTGTCTTCTGGGAAGAAGCTGTATTTGTTCCGGTAAAATAGGCCGGGCGCGCGAAGCTCGCGTAACCTGCGGTCAGCCCGGGACCGAGGGAACCGAAGTGGCGAATGCGAAGCGCCTGCCAATCGAATTCGGCGGCGACCATCAAACGCGGATTATCCCCAAACGTCCGAGAAAACGGTGCACCGGTCAATCCGGCTGCGGTGTCTACGGCAGGCCGGTATGGGGAAAACCGAAGCTCGAAGGCGAAGTTCTGCGGAGATCCCGGGTACTTGGAAGGCGCGAGCGCCAGCGGCAGCTCGTTGGCAGCGTCGGTTCGCGCCGCTTCGGCGACTTTCCCCGCAGGGGCTGGCGACGGCGTTTGGCCGGCAGCGAGCGACGAGGACGTGAGCAGCGCTGGCACCAGCGTGGCTGCGAGGAGGGCAGACAGCGTTGACCGGCTCATCGGCGACCTCCACGACGACGACGCAGGAGAGCGAGCGCCGCAAGGCCGCCTCCGAGGCCGACACCGACGCCGATCCCCCCAGCAGATCCATGCATACTACACCCAGCAGTGCCGCCGTCGGCGACGTACACCTCGTAGAAGTCATCGACCGGCTGCGGCGTGCCACAGACCGCCGCAGAGAGCGGGCCGATGTTCAGGGCCTGATCGACGGCGGCGACAGCGACCCAAATCTTCTCCCCGTTTTTTAGAGCTTTTTTGTCGCGACCGATCGTCGCGGATGCGCCGGCCGCCGTGGCTGAATTCACACTGCCGCACAGCCACACCCCGTCGGGAAGTGGCGACGCCGGGACAGCCCCTTCGACGAGCGCGACGTTCGGTCCGCAAGTCCCGCCATCGTTGCTCGAGGAGCCATCCACGGATGCATCCTGCACCGATGCGTCGGCGCCAACGGATGCATCTTCCACGGATGCGTCGGCGGTGATGGAGGCATCGCTGACGGAAGCATCGTCGCCAGTACCAGCATCGGCCGTCCCAATGGGGATCGTGGAGTTCGCGTCGGCGCAATACAGGTTGTAGCCGTAGAGTTCGGAGCCGCTCGTCACAGCGCCCCAAGTCACGAGGAGGCGCCCCTCCCCCGCCGAGGCGGCGACGTTGGACACTTTGTCGGGGCCGAGAGTGTCGACGCGCTTGGTGAAGGTCTCGTCGGCGGCGACTGAATCTGGGTTGCTCGTCACTGGCAGAATGAGGAACGAAACCTTGAAGGTATCGTCAATCCCCGTCCCGCAAACGGTCGAATCCTTCGCGGCATTGACGTAGTTTTGCCCCGCAGAAACGTCGTTCGCCATGATGTCGCGGACGCGAAGATTCACGGTTTGCGGCGTCGTACGCGGGAGCGACCCGTCGTAGATTTTCCAACATTTTTGGACGGCACCGTTCGTCGGCGTGCGATTCCCGCTCGCCTTGCAATCGACGCTGGAACGACCAGCCCATGCCTCAAGCGTGTAAGACGACGTGTAACCGGTGGTCGAAATCTGGAATTGAAATCCCTGATCCGCTTCACAATCTGCGCGAGTGATCGTCTGCGCGGTACTCGAAGGGCGGGACGATGTATCCTCTTTGTTTTCCGACGTAACCCGGATGACCGAGGAGCCGACCGTTACCGTCTGCGCCGCTGCCAACGCCGGCACGAAAAGCAGCCCCGCGCCGAGCGCGGTCGCGGCGAATGCGACGGGGAAGCGAGAGGGGACGCGGACTCCGGTCGGCGGAGCGGTGCGGCGCCAAAAACGTAGGGGGGAAGACATCGGTACCGGGGACGGCATACTACGTGCCAAGCGGTAATGCTGCGAATATCGCGGGTTTCCCCATCCGATCCTGGGGCAATCCCTGCCAGGGTGGCAAGCGCTCCTCCGGTTCGCGACAAGTTGACGCCATCGCCGATCGACGCGATCGGATTTTGAGCGCGCCCGCCGGCATGGTACCGCCGAGCCATGCACGTCATTGCAGCCCGCGATCATCGTCCGACGGAAGACCCGATTTTCACGCTCGCCCTTGAGGCGAAGGCACGTATCGAGCGGGGCGAATCGATCGTCAATGCGACGATCGGCGCCGCGATGAACGACGCTGGAAAGCTCGCCGTGCTTCCGACGGCGGCAAAGGCGCTCCGCGACGTGAGCGACGCCGATTTGGCGGCCTACGCGCCGATTCCCGGACGCACCGACTTCCTCAATGCGGTCAAGAAGGATCTTCTCGGGTCGGTGCCGACGCTCCTCAATGCGGCCGTTGCGATCGCGACGCCGGGTGGTTCCGGGGCGCTGCGTGCGGCGATTCAGAACTTCCTCGAGCCCGGCCAGGCGCTACTCACGACGAACTACTACTGGGCCCCCTATCTGACGCTCGCCGACGACGCCGAGCGGCGCGTGGAAACCTTTTCCATGTTCACAGCGGACGGGTCTTTTGACGTCGCCGATTTGGATCGTGCCGTCGGCGATCAATTGGCAAAACAGGGGCGTGTTCTCCTCTTTTTGAACGACCCGTGCCACAATCCGACGGGCTACTCAATGAAGCGCGACGAGTGGCGACGCGTCATCGAAGCGCTCGTCGCCCACGCAGACAAAGGGCCGATCACGCTCCTGGTCGACACCGCCTACCTCGAGTACTCGGCGGGCGACGCACGGGCTTTCTTGCCGGAGCTCGTCCCCGCACTCGGCAAACTTGCAGTTCTTTTTGCCTGGTCGGCCTCCAAGACCTTTACCTTGTATGGCGCACGCATCGGCGCCCTCATCGCCTGCCTAGACGACGCGACGGAACGGCGAGCGACGGAGGCGGCCCTTGCCTACTCGTGCCGCGGCACGTGGTCGAACTGCAACCACGCCGGCCTTGTCGCGGTACGGAATCTCTTGGAAGATCCAAAATTGAATGCTGCGGTCAACACCGAGCGTGAAGCGCTAAAGAAGACGCTACTCGAACGTGTGGATGCCTTCAATGAGCTCGCGCGCGCGAAGGGGCTCCGCTACCCGCGCTATGAAGGGGGATTTTTCGTGACGGTCTTCCACGACGACTCCTTCACCCATGCAAAGACGTTGCGCGATCTCGGCGTCTTTGTTGTCCCCCAAAAGGGGACGCTACGCGTCGCGCTCTGCGCCGTTCCCGTCGCGGAAATTCCTCGACTTGTCGACGCCCTCGCAATGGGGACGACCGGTCAAGGATGACACTTCCGCCGCTTCGGATCCTCATCATCGACGACGACCCGCTGGTCGGCCAGGCGCTACGGCGAAACCTTGCCGGCCATCAGGTGACGTTGGCCGAAAACGGATTGCGTGCGCTTGAGGTCCTTGCCACGGAAGAGCCTCCCACCTTTGACGTCGTCCTGTGTGATGTGATGATGCCCGGAAAAAGTGGCATTGACGTCTATCGAGATGTTCAAACCCGATTTCCTGAGCGGTGCCATTCCTTCATCTTCACAACCGGCGGCGCCTATCAGGCGGAAGCGGTAAGATTTCTTCAGGAAGTCGACGCACCGTGCCTCGAAAAGCCTTTCACGCGTGAGGAACTGTTTCGAACAATCGAAGGACTCGTCGGCACGAAACGGTGAAATCGAAGAGCCAGTACCTTGCAGAAAGGTACTGGCTCTTCGACGCTAAACATCACGACGCTCCGTTCATGACCTTTGGGACGAGCAGGCCCTTGCGATCAAGATCGTGAATCTCGTCAGAACCACCAACCGGTTCGTCGCCAACAAAGATCTGCGGGACGGTACGGCGCCCGGTCGTCTTCACAAGCCACGCACGTTTCTCTTCGTCGTTCGAAACGTCCACCTCGGTGAACACGATATTCCGCTTGTTAAGCAGGCTCTTCGCCCGCGTGCAGTACGGGCAGTAGTCGGTGACGTAGACGGTAACGGGTTTGGGCATAGGCGAGACGTCTAGGGGAGGCGGCAGCGTTTTCAAAGCGGCACGCCGACGGGAGGCGGGACCCTCCCGAGCAACGCGATGTCGCAAGAGCCGAAGCATGCGACCGCGGAATGCACCGAAACGAAGCGGCACACGCGAAGGATTGCGAAAGAGGGGCACTCGCGGGTAAACCAAAAGCTATGCCTGATCGCCGGATTCGCCTTGAAGCGGCTCGCCTCAACCTGGCCCGCATCGGAATGGCGACACCGGAAGATCTGCGACGGGCGCTCGAGCAGGCGGCGCAGGTGTCGGCGAAAACCCTCGGCGTCAGTCATGTGGGGGTGTGGCTTCTCAGTGGAGAAACGTTGTGCACGTGCACGGTGCTCTACGACACACTCCAAGAAGGATTTCGGGAGAGTGAGCCGCTAGAACTCTCCGAATACCCTGCTTATTTTGAGGCACTGCGCACGTCGCGAGCGATCGCGGCCGACGACGCGTGGAAAGACCCGCGCACCCGAGAAATGCGTGCATCTTACCTCGAACTGGCCGGCGTTCGCGCGATGCTCGATGTGCCGATTCTCGTCGCCGGGCAGCTGGTCGGGGTCGTTTGCCACGAGCAGGTGGGTCAGGCGCGAGCGTGGACGACGGAGGACATCGACTTTGCCACCTCTGTTGCCGACATGCTCGCGGTTCTGATCGGCCAGGCGGCGCGCCTGCGGGCCGAGCATGCGCTCGACGTCCAAGAAGAAATTCTGGCGGAGATGAGGCGAATGGAAGCGCTTGGCCGCCTCGCGGCAGGTGTTGCCCACGATTTTTCGAATGTTCTTCTTGCAATCTCTCTGCTCTCCCAGCGCCTAAAATTGCGTTTGTCGGAGGACCCAGAGGGGGCAAAGATGGCTGCCAACATCGGCTCAGAAACCGATCGTGGGACCCGGCTCGTTCGGCAATTGTTAGCGTTCGCCCGCCAAGAGAAAACGACACCTGTATTCGTTGACCTTAGCGAAGTCGTTGCCGGCCTTATGCCGCTGCTGGAGACAATTGTAACGAGCCGCCACGCCCTCGCGCTGGATACACCCGAGGGGCCGGTGACGCTTCGTGCCGATCGCACTCAGCTCGAACAGATCGTCATGAACCTTGTCACCAATGCGCGCGATGCTCTCCCAGATGGCGGTACAATTCGGGTTTCTGTTACAGAAACGGACGAGAACGAAGCCCAGCTGGTCGTGTCCGACGATGGCGTAGGTATGGACGAAGAGACCCAGTCGCGGGTGTTTGAACCGTTCTTCACGACGAAGGGCGGCCGGGGAACGGGACTCGGTATGTCGACCGTCTACGGAATCGTCAAACAGTCAAATGGGCATCTCGAACTCACCAGTGCGCCTGGTGAAGGGACCACGGTTTCGATTCATTTTCCGCGCAACGCAGATAACTAGACCGCCCGTGGGTTGCATCGATCCGCCGCGTTGACGGCGGATCCAACT
>DYPH01000089.1 GCA_020720045.1 Sorangium cellulosum
TGAGTCCACCCGGCGTCGCGCGAAGGAGGTCCTTCTCGACGAGCGGCGGCGACACTTCCGGCGGACCGCCGTAGGCGATGCTTGGGACGAAGAGGGCGGCGACGGCGAGCGCCTGCGCGGCGAAGAGCGGCATGCTTCCTGGCCGTTGCGTTCCTGGCCGTTGCGGTGCCTTCGAGCTTTCGGGGCTTGCCCCCTTCACCGACCGTCGCGTGCGTACCTTCGCCGTCGGCGTATCCAAATTTCGTTTTCGATTCATACGATTGCCTCCGCGCCTGCGAATGGGCTCTCGGAGGGGGCTGCTGCATCTGCGCCGGAGAGGGGGGAATCAACCTGCATTTCTACCGCCGGGGGCAGCAGCAGGTAGACGATCGGCGTGACGATGCGCGCCAGGAGTGTGGAGGCGATAAGGCCGCCGAGGAGGACGATGGCGAGCGGCGAGTAGAGGGCCGAGTGCTCGATGGCGAGCGGCAGGAGCCCGCCGATCGCGGTCGCCGTCGTGAGGAGGATCGGTAGGAACCGCTGCTCGCCGGCCTTCTCCACCGCCTCCACGAGCGGCATCCCTCCGCGGCGAAGTTCGTTGGTGAAGTCGACCAGGAGAATCGAGTTTTTGACCTCGATGCCGAGCAACGCGATGAAACCGATTGTTGCTGTAAATGAGAGCGTATTCCCAGTGAGAAAGAGCCCAAGGAGGCCGCCGACGACGCCAAGGGGAATGACGCTTGCGACAATGAGCGTCGCTCGAAACGTGCCGAATTCGAGGACGAGGACCGCGAGGATTCCGAAGGCGGCAACCAGGATGGCGGCCCCCATTCCCCCAAAGGTCTCCTCGGAGTTTTCCCGTTCGCCGGCGATCACTGGGCGTACCGCGGCCGGCAATTTTGCCTGCTTGAGCGCGCCTTCGATGACTGCGGTGACTCGCGCCGTGTTCGCCCCCGGCGCGACCTCCGCCGTCACCGACACACTGCGTACCTTGTTGGTATGAAAGATACTAACTGGCGAGCGCTCAAAGCTGGTGGTTGCGACGGCACCAAGCGGTACGGCGAGGCCACCGGCGGTCGGTACAAAGAGTCGATCGAGGACCGTCTGGGACGGTCGTTCCAGGAACGCAGGGCGCCCGTCCGCCTGGCTTCGTGCCCCTGCCAACGTGACGCGGAGCGTGCGCGTCTCGTCGTCGCCGGGGAGTCGCGCGGAGCCGACGTCGACGCCCGCGATGGCGAGACGGAGGAGCCGGTCGACGTCGAAGGGACGTACGCCGGCGAGGTCGGCACGGGCGGCGTCGACACGCACGCGCAGCGACGACGCCTCGCGCTTTGCCGGGTTTACGACGGCGCGCGCGCCCGGCGTTGTTTGGAGAAGCGCTTCGACGGTCGCCGCGGCGCTGCGGAGTTCCTCTTCGGATCCCCCTTCAAGGCGGACGACGATCGGTGCCTCCAGCTGGGGGCCGTTTTCGAATTCCTTGACCGTGTAAGTTGCACCCGGTTGCCCGGCGCCCGTGGTGAGTTCCTGTCGGATCTCTTCGAGGTGTTTCGAGATTTCCTTCGGTTCTCGGGTGGAGAGTTCGGCAAAAATCTCCGCTGCGGAGGCCTGTTCGTTCTTCGGAGTGACGTTGTAGTAGACGAGCGGTCCCCCTTTTCCGACCGACGTCGCCACGTTGCGGGCCCCGTGGGTGCGCAGAACCTCCTCGGCACGCGTGGTCGCGTCGAGCGTTGCGTCGAGGCTCGCCCCCTCATTCAGGGAGATGAGCACCTGAAACTGGGGAATTCCCGCTTTGGGGAAAACGGAGAACCCGATTTTGGGGATGAGGGCAAGGGTCGCCACAACCACAATCGCCGCCGCAAACAGTGCCGTCTTCTTGTAACGAAGTGCACGCGCAAGGACCGGACGATAGCTACGCTCAATGACCCAAAGGAGGCCTCGAAGAAGCGCATTCCCGTGCTCGTTCTCCGGCTTGAGAAGGCGGCTTGCGAGGAACGGGACGAGCGTGAGCGACACCACAAGCGACGCGAGGATCGTGTAGACGACCGCCGCCGGGAGTGAGCGGATGAACTGCCCGGCCGTCCCAGGAAGGGCGAGAAGAGGAAGGAATGCGAAGACAAGCGTTGCTGTGCATCCGAGGACGCTTGGCAGCATCTGCAAGGTCGCCTTCTCGGCAGCCTCCCCGGGCGAGAAGCCGTCGCGCAGGTAGCGGGCGATGTTTTCGACGACAACGACCGAGTCGTCGACCAGGAGCCCAAGGGCAATGACAAAACCGACGATGCTCAATTGATTGATGGTGAAACCGGTCAGATGAAGAGCGGTGACTCCGAGCAGAAGACTCGTTGGAATCGAGAGCATCACCACGAACGAGGCGCGCGTCCCCAGCGGGAGCAGCGTCAGCAGGACGAGCGCGATCGCGATGGCAAAGTCGCGTGTGAAGCCGCGGAGCCGGTGGCCGACGTTGCCCCCCTGATCGAAGCCGCGCCGGAGGACAAGCCCCCTGGGGGATGCGCGTCTCCTCGCGCAGGAGGTCGGCGGCGAGCCGCGCACGGACGTCGAAGATGTCGGTCCCTTCCTTTTGCGTGAGCCCGAAGAGGATCGCACGCTCACCGTCGAAGCGCGCGAATGCATTGCTTTCTCGGTCGTGCAGGCGGACGCGCGCGACGTCGCCGACGACGACCTTCGTCGCCCCGCCGCGGGGGCCGCCAGCGACGCGGACGACGGTCGCTTCGATCTCGGCGAGGCTTCGGTAGTCGCCGCTCGTCTTCACGGCGTAGCGCTTCGTCCCCGCGTCGACGCTCCCCGCCGGGATGTTCCGCGCTTCCGCGGTGATGGCGCCCACGACCTCATCGGCAACGAGCGGCGGCCGGATGGCCGCCATTTTTTCAAGATCGAGGGCGATCTCGATTTCCCGCCCGGGCTGCCCGTAGGTCTTCACATCTTTGACGCCGGGGAGCGTCTCTAGGTGCTTCCGGAGCCGCGTCGCCTCTGCGTCGAGGGTTGCGCCGTCGGCACCTCGGGCGACGAGCGCCAGCTCCTGGAAGACGACATTCGATGCGGAAAACCGTTCGACATCAAAGCGTACAATCCCTTCGGGGAGCGACGGCCGAAGCGCCGACGTCTCACGCAGTACATCGTCGCGCTTGCGATCGGCATCCGAGCCGGCGGTGAACTCGACGGTCGTAAGGACGACGCTCTCGCGGAGTTCCGACTGCAGCTTCTTGACGTCTCCGAGCCCCTTCAGTCGCGTCTCAAGCGGGTCGGCGACGAGGCGTTCAAGGTCGCTCGGGGAGGCGCCCGGAAGAACGGTGACGACGGTGAAACCGGCAATAGGGATGATCGGATCTTCCCCCTTCGGAATGCCGAAGAAAGACGATAGACCAATCGCGATGCTCGCAAGAAAGAGCACCAACGTAAACTGCCACCGGCGAACCGCGAAGGGGATCACGGAACTGAAGTTCATTGCGAATCTCCGTGAGAGTTGGCATTGCCTTCACGTCTGATGACGACTTCTTCGCCGTCCACGAGACCCTCCGCCCCCGCCAGGACGACGTCGCCGTCAGGGAGGCGCTCGGCAAGCAGCGCGACGCCGTCGACGACGCGAGCGATCACGACCGGCGTCCGATGCACCGTGTTCTTTGCGTCGACGAGGAAAATGGTTGCATGATCTCGGTTTTCGCCGACGAGCGCCCCCATCGGCACCGACGCGGCCGCTTGAATCGGGACGGAGACGTCGACCTCGGCGGAAAGGCCGCTTAGTGCCGGCAGTTCGCGATTTTCTGGCGCCAGGAGAACTTCCAATTCAAACGCGCCAGTTCCCGGCGCCGAGGCGCGCGGCTTCTCGCCAACGACGGCGACAAAGCGCTTTCCGGGGAGGGCGGGGAAGGTGACGCTCGCCGGCGACCGGGGCACGGCGGCGAGGGCATCGCGGTCGGCGATCGCCATACGAACGACGAAGCCCTTTTCGGCACCCTGCAGGTGAAATGCTGGGAAACCAGCGGCGATCACGGCGCCACGCTCCACGTAGCGCTTCGTCACAAAGCCGTCGTCGGGGGCGACGAGGACGCTCCGCCCCTGGGCATCGCGCACCGCACGAAGCTGGGCGCGGGCGACGTCCCTGGCGCTGGCGGCGTCGTCCCAGGTGGCGCGCGGAACTGTGTCTTTCTTGTAGAGTACATCGATGCGGGCGAAGTCGCGCTCTGCCTTCGCGAGACCGGCTGCTGCTGCCGCCGCCTGCGCATCGACGTCGGCCGCTGCAAGCGTGGCAAGAACCTGCCCCCGCTTTACCGATGCCCCTTCCTCAACCGCTACGCTGGCGACGACGCCGCCAAGTTTGAAGGCGAGGTCGGTCTCGCGCTTCGCCGCGAGGGGCCCTGCGCCGAGGACGTGAACAACGGTCGGACCGCGGAGTGGTGTCGTCACGGTGACACGCGGTCGAGCGTCGGCGCTTTTCGGCGGTTCGGCTGCCTCCGATGAGGCACAAGCAGCCAGAAAAGCTGAAGAAACCACGATGCCGAGACGCACAACGGCGCGACGGGCGGAAGCGCTTTGCGAGGGCGAGGACATGACGACTCCATCGCCCGCTCGGCGGCGTGCCGGGGGCGTTTCAGGGGGAATTGGGGGCAACGCCAGACGCGATGGACGGGCGCGCCACGACGCGCGCGAGCATCCCCGGCCTTCGGACAGCAGCGAACACGCCTGCAAGCGTGCAGGCATGCCACGCCGAAACGGCATTCATGCAGGCGGCGGTCGGTGCCGTCGCGTCACCGGCGAAGGCGACACGGACGTGATCCGCTAGCTCTTTTTCGAACTCTTTCGAGTCTTTGTGGGCGGCGCGATGGCGGGAGTTGGCGAGCCCACTTCAACAGGGGCCGTGTACCGCCGGAGAATTCCGCGGAGTGCCGTCTCGATCGCTTCCCGTTCCAGAAGGTCGAAGGGGCACCAGGGGAGCGTGTTTAGCTCCCCCTGGCAAATGCGGAGGCTCGCGACGCCGTGGCAGGCGGCGTGGAGGAGCTGGCAAACGAGGTCGACGTCGGTCAGCTCGGGGCGGAAGCAATCCTGCTCCATCGCGTAGGCGACCGCGCCGCGGATGAACGAGTACGCGTCTTCTTCCGGCGTGCCGGCGCCGCCCGGTGGTTTCCCCGGGCAGGCCGGATCCTCAAGAATTTCCGCGGGGAGCGGCGTGAGGAACATGAGCCGGTAGTGGTGGGGATGCTCCTTCGCGAACGTGAGATAGGCGTGCCCGGCGGCGCGAAGCCGCTCCACCGGGTCGCTCACCGTCCCGGCAGTGCCGAGTACGCGTGCAAAGGTCAGGAAGTCCTCTTCAAGAACCGTTCGGAGGATCTCCGTCTTGTCCTTGAAGTGGAAGTACAGCGCGGCCTGCGAGTACTCAATGCGGTCTGCCACGCGGCGCATGGTGACGGCATCGACCCCTTCGGCAGCGAACAGGTCGCGCGCAGCGTCGAGGATCCGTGCGCGGAGTTCTCTCCGCTCCCGTTCCCGGCGTTCCGTCGAACCCATACCCACTCCTTTAACAGTGTTCAAAAACGTGTCAACGATCAGAATGCGAATTCTGAACGTCGTTCAAACTGTGGCCATCGCTTTTCGCGACACTTCTTCGTCTCGTCCCGGCGAAGCGCCGGATCCGAGAACTTGTTCGCGGTGCCGCCAGGTTACCCGCTTCTCCGTGCCTAGCCGCGGGCGCGGACCTTCACCGTCCGTCCGACGAAATCGAGCATCGAGCGGAGGTCGTCGTAGTCGGGGTGTTTCATGCGAATCCAGGCGTTTGCCATGTAGCCGGCATCGACCGGCTGGGTCGGCGTCCCTGGAGGCGGCAGGTGCTGATCGAGGATCCAGTGGCCGTAGCGGCGGTGGAGTTCTTCCAGCCCCTCGTAGCCGGCGATCACGCCGTCGCGGTCCGGCCGGAGGGCGATGATGCCGGCGGCGAAGCGACGGGAGAGCTTCTGGCTCGGCCGGCCGTGAACGACCGCCATTGCCCACTCGCGGTAGATGTCGATCTCATTGCTCGCGGCGTACAAGTCCCAGGCGCGCACGCCCGGCGGCCGGCACCCGATTTCGCTAAATTTGAGCCCCTTCGGCCCGAAGAACCACTCCATGTGGGTGGCCGAGGTACCGATGCCGAGCGCTTCGATCACGCGCTGCCCCATCGCTTTCACCTCGTCGTAGCCGGACACGGCATCGACGCGGTTTGTTGCGATAAATTGCGGTGAAATCCACCGGTTGCGCATCGCCTCTAGGACGTTCGGGTAGTAGTGCGTCACGAACTCGTGGACGACGCGGCCGCCGATCGTGATCGTGTCGTAGAACCCTTCGTGGCCTTCGATGAACTCCTCGACGGCGATGTCGCGCCCCCGCCGCTCGGCAAGGGCCCGTTCAAGTTCAGCGACGTTGTTCACGCGAACCGTCCCCGCCGCGCCGGCGCCGTCGCGGGGCTTGACGATCAACGGAAAACCGACGTTCGCCGCAAAGGCGCGAATTTCGTCTGCATTGTCGCTTCCGAGCGATTGCGCACAAGGGATCCCCGCCGCCCGAAGGGCCTCCTTCATCGAAGGCTTGTCGCGGCAGAGGAAGGTGGTGCGCTCCGTCGTCCCCGGAATTCCGCAGCGCTCACGGACGCGCGCGGCGGCGCTCACATGGGCTTCGACGACCGCCTCCAAGCGGTCGACCTTCACGCGCCCCTGGAGCCAGCGAACCTTCGCCTCGACCTCGGCGGCGTCGGTGATGTTCCGCACCTGCTCGTAGTGGGTGAGCCAGTGCCGCAAGTCTTCGGAAAGAGACTCTTTCGGGCGCTCGCCGATGCCTGTGACGCGTGCGCCTACGGCATGGAGGGCGCGCACGAATTCGCGCTGATTCGCGGGGAACGAAGGTTCGAGGAAAACGACGTCGACCGGCATTGCGGCACAGTACCGGGTCCTATGCGCCGCGTCACTGCTCGACTGCGTGTATATTCCACTTGATTCGCCGGGCGAGATCCCGGGGCGGATAGACGCCGTTCCTTCGCCCAAGAAACAGCCTTCCGTGGTAGCTTCGTGACCCCTGTGAACGTCCTTTTCGTCTCCTCCGAGGTCGCCCCGTTTGCCAAAGTGGGAGGGCTCGGCGACGTCGCTGCGGCGCTCCCCCGTTACCTCGCGGAGAGCGGAGAGACGGTAAAAGTCGTTGTTCCGATGTATGCGAAGGTCCACGCGCCTGGGCGGACCTTCACGGAAGTCGTTCCAGAAATTCGAATTGAACTCGGCCCCCACGATGTCCGCGTTTCGATTCACACCTGCAAACTTCCGGGGAGCGACGTCGACGTCTATTTCGTCCGTTGCGCGGCACTTTTCGACCGCCCCGGCATTTACGGCGGCGGCGGTGACGAGCACCTCCGTTTCGCCGTCCTCAGCCACGCATCGTTGGCGCTGTGCCAATACCTGCAGTTTGCACCCGATGTCGTCCACGCCAACGACTGGCAATCGGCGCTCCTCCCACTGCTTCTGAAGACGCGTTACGCCTGGGATCGGCTCTTCGCGAAGACGCGCACCGTCCTCACAATCCACAACATCGGCCACCAGGGGACCTTCGACGCGCGTGTGCTCCCCGAAACCGGCCTCGGCGATGGCTTCGGCCTCGTCCACCAAGATGAGCTCCGCGCCGGCCGCTTCGGGTTCCTACTTACGGGGATTCTGCACGCAAATGCGATCACGACGGTCAGCCCGACCTACGCCCGGGAGATCCAGACCCCCGAGCACGGCGTCGGCCTCGACCCCTACCTGCGGCAGCGGCGAGACGTACTCTTCGGCATCTTGAACGGCATCGACGAAAACGAATGGAATCCCGAGATTGATGGGCGCATCCCGGCCCACTACTCGGACGCCGATCTCGCAGGAAAAGAGGCGTGCAAAGAGGCATTGATGACGTCGGCCGGGCTCCCCTACCGGCCCCACCTCCCGGTCGTCGGGATCGTCTCACGGCTCGTCTGGCAAAAGGGCTTTGATCTCTGCATGGGGGTGCTCCCCAAGCTCCTTGAGCAGCGCGCTTTTCAACTCGTCACACTCGGTACTGGCGAGCCGAAATACGAAGATTTCTTTCGAGCGCTCGCGCGAAAATTCCCCCGTCAAGTTGCCTACTTGCCCGCGTTCAGCGAGAACGCCGCCCACCTCATCGAGGCCGGCTCCGACCTCTTCCTCATGCCGTCCCGCTACGAGCCGTGCGGCCTGAATCAAATGTATTCGCTCCGTTACGGGACGTTGCCGATCGTCCACAAAACGGGCGGCTTGGCCGACACCGTTTGGAACGTCGATTTCCGAAGCGGTCGTGGAACCGGCTTCGTCTTCGATCACTTCGATGAAACCGGCCTTGCATGGGCCCTCGGGCGCGCCCTCGATAGCTGGGGAACCGGCGATGGTGCCCAACGGGAGCGCTGGAAGCACTTTCAACGGAATGGCATGCGACTCCCGCTCGGCTGGGATCACCGCGTTGGCGAATACCGGCGCCTCTACCAGCGCCTCGCCTGACCGACTCGTCCGCTGCCGAACCGCGCAGGAACGTCGCTGCGCGGTTTCCGTGTTTGAAAGGCCGCCTTTCACGCGCGTGAAGGCGGCCTTTTTTTGATCGGTAACTGGTTTGAGTCAGCGGTAGTGGACGCGCATCGTCTCAATGATGATCTTGAGGGCGCGCTTGACGACTTCCGTGTCGGGATGGCGGACGAGGATGTAGCCGTCCCCTTCGTAGCTTTCGCTCTTCGGCTTGCCGACGGTCGGGAGGTCGGCCTCGACGAGCACGTCCTTGATGGCGTTGTAGGTCTCGTGGATCCCGGTCACGTTGCTGACGCGCCCCTGGCCCTGACCGCGCAAGTAGGCGCAACCTACTGCATATTTGCGATCCCAGCGCTCGTCGGCGCTTCCGTTTACTACAGCGCGCGCCCAGGCGCGGTAGGGGTCGATATCGTGGGCGAGGCCGGTCATCCGGGTGATGTTTGCGCCCGGCGGCCGCTGCGCAATCTCGCCAATCACGAGGCTGCCGTCTTCCCCCTGGAACCACTCCATATGGGTGAATCCATCATCGAGGCCGAGCGCCTCAATGGCACCAAATCCGATTTTCCGCGCCTCGTTGTATTCCGCACCGATTTCCCGCGGAAGCAGGCAACACCACTGGATCCAATCGTTCTCGAGGACGTCGAGGCAGCTCGGCAGGTAGTGGCTGACTGAGTGCGTGCGCGGCTTGCCATCGATCGTCACGGTCTCGAAGCTAAATTCGCGCCCCTTCAAGAATTCTTCAGCAAGTACGGGGTTTTCCCGGCTCGTGCCGAGCCCACTGACCGAGCGGAGGAGTGCTCCGAGGTCGTTCACGCGGAACGTCGCCTTGGCGCCCATCCCGGCCGGCGGCTTGAGCACCATCGGGAAGCCACAGCGCGCCGCGAAGGCCCGCGCATCTTCGCCGTTCGTGAGGAGGGCGCTCTTCGCGACCGGCAAGCCGGCTTCGCGGAGGGCCGCCTTCATCTTCGACTTGTCGCGGAAAAGCTCGGCGACGCGCGGCGACGTGCCCGGAATCGCGAACGCTTCGCGCGCCTCGGCGATCTGAACCTGGATCGCCTCAAGAATGCCGACGATCCGGTGAACTTCTCCGTGGCGGCGTTGAAGCACACGAGTCGCGTCGAGGATGTCCTTCCCGGAGAGTGGGTCGGTCACGCGGACGATATCGTGAAACAGCTTACGGTCGGCTCCGGCGGGCGGGGTGTGGACGACGCCAAGGAGCCGAACATCTGGCAGTTTTGCGACGGCGCGCACGAAGCGCATCGTGGTTTCGAGCGGGAACGGAGCGACGAAAACGACGTTACGCGGCATCGCGTGAGCATCGACGGAAGGGAACGGCGCGTCAATCCGAGACGTTCGATGCAGGTATCCTGCACGATTTTGCGCGCTAGGAGGCGTTCGCGGCGACGCTCTGCCCGGCGACGGCGAGCGCGGCCGGGGTCCCTTCGTCCCCCGCTTCGCTCCAGCGGATCTTCCCGTTCGAACGATCGACGGCCACGATAGAGCCTCGATCTTCCACAAAAATACTCTCCGCGGTCACCAGCATCGTGGCCGGCAGGAACCCATCACGATGCGGCCGCTCCGCGAACGAGACGCGCCACCGTTCGACGCCGGTCGTGGCGTTCAAGCAAGCGAGGGCACAGGCGCGGTCGGAGTCGGCGCTCCAGAGGCTCGCGAGGCCAATCACCCCAAAAATAACCACGTCGTCACCGTCGGCGACGCATCGCATTTTCCCGGGCGAAACCTGCTTGTTGCGGTCGGCGAGTGTGAACCGCCAGTGTACCGCCCCGGAGATTTCGTCGCGGGCGACGACGGTTCCATCGCGCGCGACGTAGAGATGGCGTCGTTCATTCCGTGTAGATTCCCGGTACATTCGCGGCGAATACCACGGAAACGGGCTACGACGCGCTGCGTTTCCGGGTACACTCTCGCGCCCATGGCCACCCCGCGTGTCGTGTTCCTCGCCCCGTCGTACCCCCCCGAGATGATCCAATACACCCGGGGGCTCGCCGAAGTCGGCGCCCAGGTCTTCGGCGTCGGAGACACGCCCCGGGAAGGGCTCCCCAAGGAGGTGCGCCGCTACCTCTACGATTACTTGCAGGTTCCCCGTATTCTTGACGAAGAAGACGTGATGAACCGGGTCACCCAGTGGCTCCGCGGTCGCGAGATCGACCACGTGCTTTCCAACTGGGAGCCGCTCGTCATTCTCGCCGCGCGTCTCCGCGAACGTTGGGGGATTCCAGGGATGAGTGCCGACGTGGTTCGTGGTTTCCGCGACAAGGAAATCATGAAAGAGCGCGTCCGCGCCGCCGGCCTTCGTGTCCCCCGCTCTCGCCGCGTCGTGACCGAACGCGAGACGCGTGCAGCCGCGGAAGAAATCGGCTTTCCGCTCATTTTGAAGCCGATCGCTGGCGCCGGCAGTGCCGACACCTATCGGGTCACTTCAAACGCCGAACTCGATGCCGCGATCGCAGCGATGCGTCACGTGACTGAGGCGAGCTGCGAGGAATACGTCGAAGGGGAAGAGTTCACCTACGACACCGTTTCGATCGGCGGAGTCCCCGCGTACGAGAATATCGCCTCCTACCTGCCGAAGCCGATTGAGATGCGATCCATCGAGTGGATCAGCCCGGTGATCATCACCGTCAAGGACATGTACCAGCCGAAGCTCGCCCCCGGCGTCGAGCTCGGCCGGAAGGTACTGAAGGCGCTCGGTATGGGGGACGGCTTCACCCATATGGAGTGGTTCCTGACTCCGAAGGGGGAGGCGGTCTTCGGCGAAATCGGCGGGCGCCCCGGCGGGGCCCATCTCGTCGATCAAATGAACTACACGTCGGATATCGATCTCTTCCGTGAATGGGCGCGCGTGGCCGTTCATCGCTCCTTTGAGGCGAAGGCGCCCCGCAAATACAATGTCGGAATCATCTTCAAGCGCGCCCTCGGCCGCGGGAAGATCACCCGCATCGAAGGGCTCGGCGATTGGCTCCGTGAAGCGGGCCCCTGGGCCGTCGAGGAGAAGCTGCTCCGCCCGGGAACCCAGCGCCGCAACTGGAAGAACACGCTCCTCTCCGACGGCCACGTGGTGGTCCGCCACCCCGATTGGGAAGAGGCCCACCGGCTCTCTTTCGCGGCCGCTACGGGGATCCGCATGTACGCGGAGTGATTCCCGAGTTTTCTGATCACGGTCGCGCGGTCGCAGCCACAGTGGTTGCGGCCGTTGCCGTTTCCATCGCGCTCCTCCAGTGGGCCCTCGCCGCACTACGGACGGCGTGGCGTCGACGCATGTATGCTGCACGTATGCAACATGCCGCAGAAGGGGAGCGACGTGCCCGCCACATCCTCGAAGGGGCGGGGTATGCGATCTGCGGGTCTCAGGTGGCGGGGAGTTGGACGGTCTACAGCGACGGCGCGCCGCTCGTTGTGCCCCTTCGCGTCGACTATCTTGTGGCTCGGGACGAGCAGCTTTTCGTTGCCGAAGTGAAGACCGGGAAGTGGGCCCCGCGCCTCGACACCGCGGCGACCCGGCGGCAGCTCCTCGAGTATCGATGCGCGTTCGCCGTCGACGGCGTTCTCTTGGTCGATCCTCAGGTAGAAACCATCCAAAAAATCACCTTTGATTTGCCGGTCTCGCGAGCTCCCGAACGGCGGATAAATCGTTCCATCTGGGTCGTTTGTATCCTGCTCGCCGCCGTCGCCGCTGGGCTCGCGTGGGGCCTACCGCGGGATTTTTGGCGATGACGCACTGCTCGCATACCGCCGCGGCAGGGAGGCGAGTAAGCACGCGGGCGCCTCGTTCACAAATGCTCAGGAGAGAAACAGACGTTCACGAAGATGCTCGGCTGCCTCGAAGGGTGCCTCACGCTCGCCGGCGAAAACGCCAAGGCACGGAATTTCGACGAAAATGTGCTCGTTAATGCCCGGCTCGCCCCGGACCAGTACCCCTTCGCTCGTCAGGTCCAGGCGACCTGCGACGCCGCCAAGTTCGCCGCGGCGCGCCTTTCCGGCAAAGAGCCGCCGGCCCACCCGGACACGGAGACGACGATGGACGAGCTCCGCGCCCGCGTCGCGAAGGCGAAGGCCTTCGTCGAGAGCATCAAGGAGGAGGACTTCGCCGGCGCCTCAGAGCGCATTGTTCCTTTGAGCTTTATGCCGGGGAAGGGGATGGTGGGGGCCGATTATCTCTTTGAGATGGCGCTGCCGAACTTCTACTTCCACCTTACGACCGCCTACGCGATCCTCCGCCACAATGGTGCCCCCCTCGGCAAGATGAACTTCATCGGCTCGATTACGTTGAAGGATCTCTGAGAGCACCATGACGGTTCGCATCGGTCTCGTCAGCGATATCCATGGCGATGTCCACGCGCTGATCGACGCGATCCGCCACGCGGAAGCGCTCGGCTGTACGCGGTTTTTATGCGCGGGAGACCTCGTCGACTGTGGCTACTTTGCCGATGAAACGATCGCGCTTCTCCGCGAGCGGAACATCCCGACGGTCCGCGGAAATCACGACCGCTGGGCGGTAAGTGGCAGCCCACGCTTCGGCTTCGACCCGGACATCTCCGACGGCTCCCGCGAATGGCTCGCCGGGCTCCCGGCGCATTTGTGCATCGAGGTCGGGGCGACACGCCTTGCCGTCCATCACGGGTCTCCGCGAGGCGACATGGCCGGCATCGTCGCCGGTGACGTCGAGCGCTGGGAACTTGATGAATTCTTTGGAAATTCGGAGAGGCTGGGCGCGAATCCAGCCGCGCCCGACGTCCTCATCGTCGGTCACACGCACTGCGCGATGGAGTTGCGGTACGCGACGGACGGAAAAGACCGCCTCGTCGTCAATCCGGGCGCGCTGCTCGGCGAGGGGGCTCGGGGGACCTTCGGCGTGCTCACGCTCGATGCGATTGTCTCCGCCCGGCGAGACGCCGGATCGGAGAACGCGCCCGCCGGCAGCTTCCAGTTCGACGCGTCCGTCCGCGAAGCGGGAGACGGCGCGTCGCTCAGGGCAGACGCGTACTTCAGCGCCGACGGAGCCCCAGCCCCGGTGGCCCGCCGGCGCCTTTAGAACTCTCGCGTCAGGGCGACCACGGACGGAAGCAGAAACCGAACGTGCAGCCGATGCCGTTGCACTCAAAGGGGCGCGCGATGCCTCCGGGGGGCGACGGGATTTTGGACCACGTTCGGCCGAAATCGTGGCTCTCTTCAAGCATATCGCCACGGCCGCGGGCGACGTTGCGATCGAAGCTGGCGACCCAATAGGGGCCGACGGGGACCTCACGAACGGCCCCGCCAAATGTGTACTCGACGAACGAACTCTCGCTCGGCCCGTCTTTCGCGATTTGCGCGATCGCCTCCTCGCGGGTCGTCGGCGGCGGCGGCGCGACGCGAGCACTGTTGTAGAGTACACGCAGCCCGGCACCGCCCTCAAGGGCCTCGGCGGCGAACGAAAGCGTGCTCTGCGCGGTCGTCGGCATCCGCGGGAACGAGCGCTCTTTGCCCGTCTTCAAATCGAGAAGTCGCAACGAGCCGACTTCGGGACCGGCACTTGCCGCTTTGGCCCCTTTGTGCGATGTAACTGATGAAATGTGCTGAAAAAGGGCGACAAGCGTTCCGTCGCGTTGCGCGTCGTAGGCGACGCGGCGCGTGTCGGCGGTCTCCAAGAAATCTTTCCACGGCCGCGCAAACGGGACCGCCCTCCAGGTCGTCTTCCCGGAGGCATCGCGGGTCCCCAGACAGGCCTTCTTTGCGGCATCGCCACCCCCAGAGCCGCATTCGCCGGGGTACAGCAAGCTGCCATCGAAACCGTCGGCGGGCGTAAAGGGCACCTTCGCGAGCACCTTCGGCGCAACCTTCGGGCCCGCGCTCGCACCGCCCAGCTCAACGAGTTGAAACTTGTAGGATGCATCGGTGCAGACCGCGAGCGGATCTCCGCCGGTCCGCGCGAACGCAACCGGCAGCGCCGCGCAGCCGTTCCCCCAGGCGGCGCCGACGGCGAGCACCTGGCCGACGCGATCGCCAGCCCGCCATCGAAAAATGCTTGGAAGTTCAGCGGTAATCCGCGTTCCGTCGGCGAGCGGGAAGCCGTCTTCCGACGGGTCGAGGTCGTCGGTCAGCGGCGCCTCGATGGCCCGGCTGTACGCAATTGGGTCTTGCCGCACCAGGGCCGGTTGGAGCGCTTCGCAAAGCGGCTCGTACTCGGCGGCGGCCAGCGGAGTGGCTGTGCCATCTTCGGCGACCGTAAAGAGCGCCGGCGGCGGCCCGCTCGCATTCGGGCCGCAGTCGCGCTCATAGGGGTAGAGCGAATCGGGGCCCCCAAAAATCAGGCGCCCGTCGACGGCGCGAAAGTCGCCGACATCGCGCCCCTTTGCGCGAAACGGTTCCCGTCGACCGTCGTCGCCGATCGTCACGACTTCGCCGGTTTCGAGGGCAGCGACGGTGAGCCCGGTTGGGCCGGTCGCGATGCGGACGGCGGGTGAGTGGGCAACTGCCCGCGTGCGCCGATCGACCAACCAGCCGGTCGCCTCGGGCGACACTTTCACCAAGATGTGGCGCGCGGAAAATTCGCTGTATCGTACATTCACTGCGTCGATGTCGTCGAAACTTTCCGGCAGTTCGAGGGGAACGAGCGGTGCCTCGGGAGTGGGTGCAAAGTACACGCGTGTGCCGCGGCGTTCGTCGGCGCCAACCGTCTGTCGCGCCGAATACAGCACCGCTCCAGGCGTTGGCTCTGCGCCCGGCACCTTCCCTTCAGCGGCGACGTCGACGAAGCGCTCGCCGGCCGACGGTGCTTCGAGGAGGACTACGCCCTCCGGGCCGATGATGGCTCGCCGGCCGGCGATGATCGCCGCAAACTGGCGATCGCCGAGGGGGGACGCGCGATCCCCCGTCGCATCGACGGCGCGGCCCGTCCATCCGGTGTTCTCCCCGTTCACGGCGAGCAGTTCGGGCGCGGCACCGCGAGCAAGCGGCCCTGAAAGAAGGCGATAGCCGTTGAGCGGGAGGCGGGGAGGTCGAACCGTCGCCGGCGGTGGTGTCGCGACGCCGATCTTTACCTCGCTCGGCACCTCAACGGCGGCGTGCGGCGGGGCCCCCGCGCAGGCAAGGAAGAGAAGCGGCGTGAGGGCAAGCGGGCGTCGGATCACGGCGGCGGTTGTACCGCTAACTCGGCGACTGCGGCGTCGAAGCGCGCACGAAGTTGGATGACCGCCCCCTCGTAGATGCTCTCGCCGCGGAGCTCCTGGCGAATTTCTGAGGGAATCCCGCTCTTTCCGTCTCGGAGGCCGAGGATCCCGCCGACGACGCAGGCGGTCGTGTCGGTATCGTTCCCCAAGGAAATGGCGGCCCGTACGCCGCCAAGCCAGCTCGTTTCGCGGGCGCAGAAACGTGCAGAGCGCAAACAATCGACGACGTAGCCGCTCCCTGAAACGTCGCCGCGCCCGAGCGGCTCGTCGGGACGAAGGTGAAATTCAAGCGCCTCCCGCTCCGCGTCGGTTGTGAGGAGTCGCCGAAGAACCCCTGTTGCCTCCCGCCAGGCGACCTCCGTATCTGATGAGAAAAATACAATTTTCTTGGCCCAGAGTACGTAAAGGGCGCAGCAAACGAGCGATCGCGCATGGCCGTGGGTGACCCGCGACTGGGCGTACGCAAGGCTCACGAGCGCTTCGTCGCTCGCCGTTGGGTTTGCGAGAAAGGCCGGGAGAACCCGCATGAGCGAGCCGTTGCCGTTCGAGCGGAGGTCGGTCCCGCCGGCCGCCCCCGCCGCGGTCCCGCGGAGAATGCTTCGGAGCGAGACGCTCGTCCGTCTGGACGCCGACGTCGAACACCTGCCCGTCGACGGCGCAATACCCCTCCTTGTACCAGCGAAGGAGGCGCGCCCCGAAGTCATCCACGTCAAAAGGATTGGAATGATGAAGGCTTGCAAGCAGGCAGAGCGCCTGCGCCCCGTCATCGGACCACGTCCCCGGAGGGACGGGGTGGGCCTTCCGAAAGCCGGCGGGGGGCGAGTAGTGAATCGCGTCGGGTGGCGGAATGTTCGCCGCCGGGTGAAACTCGTAGGGGACGCCGAGTGCGTCCCCCGCGAGAAGTCCAAGCAGTCCACCTTCGCATTGATCCCAGGAAATCATCGGCGCCCCTCTCGTGAGAAGAATCTAGTAAAAGGTACTGATACTCTATTGCTTCGCCAAGCGCGAGCGGTCCCATCATGGACATCGGCGTCGACATGCGCGAACGAAGGGCGATGACTCTGGAAGAACTGCCGATCGCCTTTGAAAATAGCTACGCCGAAAGCCTCGAAGGCTTCTACGTACCGACGGCTGGCGACCGCGCCCCCGCGCCGTCGTTCGTCTATTTCGGCGATTCTTTGGCGGCCGAGCTCGGGCTGAACGCGGCGGTCGTGAAGAGCGACGCGGGCGCGCGTCTGCTTTCCGGCGGCTACGTTCCGAAGGGGGCAAAGCCGCTCGCGATGGCCTACGCGGGCCACCAGTTTGGCGGGTTTTCTCCCCAGCTTGGCGATGGACGCGCCCTGCTGCTGGGCGAGCTGATTGACATCCACGGTGGCCGCCGCGATGTGCATCTGAAAGGATCGGGGAAGACCCCCTTTTCGCGGGGCGGTGACGGAAAAGCGGCGCTCGGGCCGGTCCTGCGCGAGGTGATCTTTGGCGAAGCGATGCACGCGTTCGGGATCCCGACGACGCGGGCGCTCGCCGCCGTCGCGACCGGCGAAACCGTCGATCGGATTGATGATTTACCCGGCGCCGTCCTCGTGCGCGTCGCCGCGAGCCACCTTCGCGTCGGCACCTTCCAGTATTTCGCCGCCCAGGGGGACACCGCCCGCGTGCGTCAACTCGCCGACTACGCGATTTCGCGCCACTTCCCCGAGCTCGTTGCAGGCTCGGACAAATATCTGCTGTTCCTCCGCGCCGTCGTCGACCACCAGGCCGCTTTGATTGCCCAGTGGATGCTCGTTGGATTCATCCACGGCGTGATGAACACCGACAACATGACGATCTCAGGAGAGACCATTGATTATGGTCCCTGTGCCTTCATGGATGCCTACGATTCGGCGACGGTATTCAGCTCGATCGACCGTCAAGGGCGCTACGCCTACGGCAATCAGCCGGCCATGGCTCGTTGGAATATCGCCCGCCTCGCGGAGACGCTCCTCCCGCTGCTCGGCGGCACCGAAGAGGAGGCGATTGCCCGCGCAACCGCCGAAATTGACCGATTTACCTCGGTTTTCGACGAGGCTTGGCTCGCCCAGATGCGGGCAAAGTTGGGGATCTCCGGCGCCGAGCCGGGCGACCTCGCCCTCGCGAACGACCTGCTCGCCCTTCTTCAGGAACAATCGATCGACTTTACGCGGTTCTTCCGGGCGCTCTATGCCGAAGCGGCGGGAAAGGCGACGGTACCATTCCTCTTTGCGGCACAGGAGGGGATCGCGGCGTGGCTTGGCCGATGGTCAAAGCGTCGCGAAAATGCCGAGCGGGAAGCGCTTCCACGCATGGCGGCCGTCAATCCGGTTTACGTCCCGCGCAATCATCTCGTCGAGGAGGCGATCGCCGCCGCTGTCGCCGGCGATTTCGCCCCCTTTCATACGCTCATCGACCTCCTCCGCGCCCCCTTCGACGCCCGCGACGGCTTCGATCGGTACGCCTTTGGCGCCCCGCAGAGCTTCTACCCCTACCGCACCTTCTGCGGCACCTGAGGCGCCCCATGACGGAACGGCGCGCACGGCTGGATGTGCTCTACACGTCGATCGACGCCCGCGTCGCCGCGACGCATGCGGCGTCGACGGACCCGTGGCCCTGCACCGTCGGCTGCGACGTATGCTGCCATAAGTTATCGAAGATCCCGGAAATTACGGATGCGGAGTGGGACGTGCTCGCCGCTGCGATCGCGCGTGTGCCCGCGAATCACGAACTCTTTGCCGCGCGGATCGCCGCCCTCGAAGGGGTGGAATTCGGCCCGGTCGTCTGCCCGTTCCTTGCGCCAGAGGACGGCGTCGCGCGTCCCGGCTCCTGCCTCGTCTACGACGGTCGGCCGGCTGCCTGCCGAACCTACGGCTACTACGCGGAGCGAGGCGATTTGCTCGGATGCGCCACGATTCTGGCCCACGACGAAGACGGAGCGGCTGGCATCCTTTGGGGGAACCAGCTCGCCGTCGATCGCGAATTAGATGCACTCTGCATCGATTCTTCCGAAGGGCGGCGCTCGATCGTCGACCGGTTCCAGGAGCAGTTTCGGTGAGCACGCGACTGCTCCATTTGGCGCCCGAGCGCGAGGAGCGCTCGCTGCGGCGGAATGGCCTGCGCGGCCAAGCGGTGTGTATACAAGCAATTTTCCAAGGAAAAACGGAGCCGGTGGCGCTTGAGCTCCCCGAGGTCGTCTACACGATGCCGGTCCTTCCCGACTTCGCGACGACCCACCAGTGGGTCCGCGAGATGCGCCACTGGAACGGCGGGCGCGTCCTTGGCGTTCACGTCCGCGTCACCCGCACGACGGTCGTCTACGTCGGTCGCTTTGGCGGCCCCGCACTTCGCTTTGCCGATTGGCGACGAATTTGTCTCTGCCCGGCGAGACGCCGCATGCCGTTGGGTGAGCGCCCATCCCGAGGGGGCCGAAATCCTGGTCCCTCGCAGCTTTTCTGCCAAGGAAATCCTTGCGTTCCGGCCGATCGTCCCTCTCGTGGGGTGGCGGGAAACCCCCGCCAACGACCGAAGCTGGAGCTGCCTCTGCGACGGCTGTGTCCCCCGAGGCACGCCAAACCTTCAGCGACGCCTCCTCGCCGCCATCGCCAAGAACCTGTACGATGCACGGATTGCCGCGCAGGCCGACGACGTTGCAGGTGTGGTGGCTGCGCTCGCCCGCTGCGTGACGCCGCTGGAGCGGCTTCGCTCGCCGGCACACGTCCTGGCGCGTGCCGACTTTGCGCGCTTTGGTGGTGACGCGGCGGTCGATGCGGCGGTGCGATCGTGCCTCGCCTTCTTCCCGGCAGTCGCGTCTGACTAGGAGAGCGTTGCAGCGAAGGTATTGGTTTCGTACAACTTTTGTACGTCTTCAAAGCCTCCGACGAGGACCCCCTTTACGAACACCATCGGGAAGGTCGGCCAGCCGCTCCACATCTTGAGGGCATTGCGACGGCGCCATTCGGAGAAGTAGCTTCCGTACTCGATGTAGTGGAACGTCTGCCCCTTTTCTTGAAGGAGCTTGCGGACTTTGCCGACGACGGGGTTTTGCGACATCCCGACGACGACGACCGGGTGGGCGGCGATTGCCGCCTCGACTTCCGTCACAATGTCGGTGCGATTCGTCGAAATTTTCTCGCGAATGGCGGGGTGGATGCGGCTCTCTTCGAGGATCGGTCGTGTCATGACCGCTTCCTAGCACTCTCGGCGGCAGGCGCGCGTTCGTGGTCTGGTCTTTTCCGCGGCGCGCTTCTATCAAGCCGGCACCCATGGGTTACCAAAGCCTTCGTGAAGCGGTCGACGATCTCGAGACGGTAGGGGAGCTTGTCCGCCTGCGTGCGCCGATCTCCGCGCGGTTGGAGATGGCCGAGGTGCAACGGCGGGTCTTCGCCGCGGGCGGCCCGGCGGTCTTCTTTGAACGCGTAGAGGGCTCGGATTTTCCTGCGGTTTCGAATCTCTTTGGCACCAAGAAGCGCTGCCACTACCTCTTTCGCGACGCCCTTGACGGCGTCCGTGCGCTTGTCGCAGCGAAGGTCGACCCGGCGAGCCTCGCCTTCGCACCAGCGCTTGCCGCGCGCATCCCGGGGGCTGCGCTCCACCTGCTCCCGCGGTACGTCGGTCGTGGGGCCGTCGAAGAGCGGGCGACCCGAATCGGCGCGCTCCCCCAGGTTTTTTCCTGGCCGGATGATGGGGGCCCCTTCATCACGCTGCCGCAGGTCTACTCGGAGGACCCCGACGCGCCCGGCTACGCGAAGTCAAACGTCGGCATGTATCGCGTGCAGCTTGCAGGCAATGAATATGTGCAAGATGCAGAGATCGGGCTCCATTATCAGATCCACCGGGGCATCGGCGTTCATCACGCGAAGGCGATTGCGCGCGGAGAACGGCTGAATGTTCGCGTGTTTGTCGGGGGGCCCCCCGCGTTTACCCTCGCGGCCGTGATGCCGCTCCCCGAGGGGCTCCCCGAATTTGCGTTCGCCGGCGCGATGAACCGCCGCGCGGCACGCCTCGTCCGTAAGAAGGACGGGCCCCTCGTCCACGCCGACGCCGATTTTTGCATCTCCGGCTGGATCGACCCGTCGCGCACCAAGCCCGAAGGGCCCTTCGGCGATCACCTCGGCTACTACGCGCTCACCCACGAATTTCCGGTCCTTCACGTCACCGGAGTGACCGCCCGCAAGGACGCCATCTGGCCGTTTACCGTTGTCGGCCGTCCCCCTCAGGAAGATACGCTTTTTGGCGATTTAATTCACGAATTGACCGCATCGCTCGTCCCAAACGTTCTCCCCGGCGTGCGCGGCGTCAACGCGGTCGATGCGGCCGGCGTCCACCCGCTGCTCCTCGCGCTTGGGACCGAGCGTTATGTCCCGTATCGGCCTTCCGACGTCCCGATGGAGCTCCTCACCCAGGCAAGCGCCATCCTCGGGCAGGGGCAGATGTCGCTCGCCAAGTACCTCGTGATTGCCGCCGAAGGGGACGGCCCGCCGCCTCTCCACGACGTGCGTGGCTACCTCTTGCACGCCCTCGCGCGCATCGACCTCCGGCGCGACCTTCACTTCATCACGAACACTTCCATCGACACGCTCGATTACTCGGGGAGCGGTTTCAATCGCGGTTCGAAGCTCGTGATCGCGGCACGTGGTCCGGCTCGACGCCCCCTTCAAACCGATCTCCCTTCCGATTTTCGGCGACCGACCGGCTGCAGGGATGCCCGCGTCGTCGCCCCAGGAATTCTTGCTATTCAGGCACCTACGTTCGCAGCCGGCGAAGGTGTCGCCCAAGCGGAGGCGCTCGCTTCCCAATTTGTTGCGACGCAGGTCTCCGGGTTTCCGTGCATCGTCCTTTGCGACGACGCCGAATTCACCGCGCGCACATTTGATAACTTCCTCTGGGTGACCTTTACCCGGTCCAACCCGGCCATCGACGTTCATGGCGTCGGAGCGCGGACCGAACACAAAGCGTGGGGCTGCGATGCGCTCGTCATCGATGCGCGTAGAAAACCCCACCACGCACCGCCCCTCGTGGAGGATCCGGCGGTGACCGCAAAGGTCGACCGCCTCTTCCAGGCCGCCGGGCCGCTCGCCAAGTGGGGGTGAGTCAGCGGTAGGGGGCGTCGACGGTCCGCTCGTCGCGGGTGGCTAGGGCGAACGCGATCAGCGCATCAAACACGGGGACGCTCGCCGCCGGATCGGCAAGAATGCCGGCGCGGTGGATGCGGAGCTGGTAGGAACTTGCATTCTGCACGCTTGCCTCCTCCGCCGTCCCGGTGACCGTCCCTTCCAAGATCCGGAGGGCGCGAAAAAGCGGCTCAGAAAGCGTTGATTTGCCGTCGAATTTCGCGGCCGCGAGCCCGTCGTGGAGCCCACGTCCGAAGGGGACATCGGCATCGATGGTGATCACCGTATCGGGGCGACCGTCGTGCCACTCGGTGGTGACCGAAAACCAGAACGCCCGCTCTTCCCCGGTGTTCGTACGGACGCGGCGACCGAGTCCGATGAGGGCTGGCGCCGACGGGATAAAGCCGCCGCCGTCGTGGGTGGCAAGAAGGGTCGTCGCGCTCTCTCGCCAGCGGGCCGCCGCCGGGAATTCGGCGGGGGAGGGGAGGTTCGCGATCGCGGTGGCAAGCGCCTTCGCCCGCGCCTTCGCAAACTCGGCAAGTGCCGTGAGCGCGGCGCTTTCGTCGCCGTAGAGGGGGGCGTCAAAGCCGAGATGATGGTCAGAAAACTCGAAATGTTCAAAGCCTGGAAGTTGTTCAGTCGCTGCTGAAACAAGAGCGGCAGCGTCGGAAGGCCTGAACCGGTTCGAGCGCTGTTCGAGCAGGTAACGATCTGCAAGTGCGCCCGGGAGGTTCTTCTCCTTAAAACCGTCGAGCATACCGAGAGGCCGCGTAAGGAGGCCGAGGCCGAGGTCTGGATAGGTAAATTGAACGGCGACCCGTGGAGCCCCCCCTTCGATGCGATCCGCCAACGAGAAACGGACGGGCCCGACCGCCCCTTGGACGAAAACGGGCGCTGCTCCAGGCACCAATCCGGTCCGCTTGGCCACGAAGTGCGTCAGTTGACGGAGACGCTCGGTGCCGAGAACGACGCCGCCTCGCTCTCCGACGATCGTCGACTGGCGGTCGACGACGGTCAGCGGGATGGCGATTTCGGGGTCGAAGGACCATGGCAGATCCAGAGAAACGTTGAGGCGGACGTCGAGGTCGAAGAAGCCATTCCGCGCCGTGATCGGCGTCGATGCACTGGTCGGAATGCGAAAAGGGATCGCGGCACCGGAACGGAGTGCTTCCGCAGGAATACGGATCACTGTGTGGCTCTGGGAGCGCGTTGCCCCACCGCCGAAACGGACCTGGGCGAAGCTTGAAAAGTCGAGGACCACGGCATCATAGTTCGCGCCGGGCGCGCCACGAACGGCCACAGCACCTTCGAAGAATTCTCCGCGTTTGACGGCGGCGGTCGTGAGCGAAAGTTCAACGACGATGTCGTTGTGAAAGGCTCGGTCGGTACGCACAAAGACGGGCCCTCCTTGGACGCTCAGCGCGGCCGTAACGACGGGCGGAACGACGCTCGTGCTGGGATCAATCGCCCAATCGACGTCCAAGTTCGTGTTGATTCGGTGCCGAATGCTGCAGTCGTTGCCTTCGTATTCCGGTGGAATATTGAGCGGAACATCGATGTGGAACGGGTACCGGTAGGTGCCAGCAGCAAGGCCCCCTTTGGGGAGGGCGACGTGGAGGGGCATCCGGTAGACGTCGCGGGTCGCAACTCGGCGATTTTTTCCGCCCCCGAAGCCGCACACCGCGACGGTTTCGTACACAAGATCAATCGCTTCTGCCCGCCGGATCGCCTCGGCGAGTTCCAACTGGAGAACGCCCGAATTTCGGCGACCGGCGACGAGGGCATTCTGGTCGAGGAGGACGACGAACGAGCATTTCGGGAACATCGGGGCATGTTCGCCGACGGCGCGCGCAAAGGGAACCGAACGCCGACCCTCGCGGTAGCGAATTCTGCGAGGCCCCCGTGGCTGCGTTTCGCCGGGGATCAGGGCGGGAAAAAGGCGCAAACCCCGGTAGTGTGACAGCCGATGCGCGCCGCTCTCCCTCTCCTGCTCGTCGCTCTTCCTCTCGCCGGCTGCGGAACGCCACCCGCCCGAGCGCCTGCTGCTGGGGCAAAAACCCAGGAACTTCCGTGGATTCGGGACGACGCGCCACGGGCGATTGCAGAAGCGAAACGGAGCAGAAGGCCGCTCTTCGTCGAGTTCGGCGCCGAGTGGTGCAAGGCGTGTGTATCGATGGGGAATTACGCTTTCAAAGACCCGGGCCTCGTCGACACGCTTCGAGAGCGCGCGGTGTGGCTTTCCATCGACATCGAAAATCCGGCAAACGCCGCGTTCGTCGCGGCGCACCGCCACAAGCATTATCCGACGTTCACCGTGCTCGCTGGAAGCACAGAACAATCCTGGACTGGCTACTTTCAAGCGGACGAATTTGTGTCGATATTTCGGGTTGCGCTCCTCGGAGATGCCGGCGCGATCCAGCAGCAGGAACTCCGCTTCGAGGAGAAGTTTCGCCCCTGCGCGGACGCTGCGGCGAAGGCGGCCGGGGATCCGTGGGTCGATCTCGCCAAGACGACCACCGCGGCGACGTGCGTGCAGGCGCTTCTTTGGAAGGGGCTGTCGACCCCCGACTCGGCGGCGGTCCGTAGGCACCTGGAGGCGGCCCTCGACCGTGCACTTGCAGCGCCGGCGATCCCCGACGGACCGGTGTTCGTTCATGAAGCCTACGAGGCTCTCTTCATCGCGAGCGATGGCGAAATGCGTGGCACGGTCGGGGCTGCGTGGCGCCAGTACGCCGAACGCTTGCCGGTCGTCGCCCGCGCGCATGCCTATCGGGTCTCTGGTTCGGCGGGCGTAGCGGCGAAGCTCCTTGAAGAATACACGAAAACGAACGGCGAAAATTTCGCTTTATATCAGGAACTTGCAGAGGCCTACACCGCGGTCGCTCGCTTCGACGACGGCCTCGCCGCGAGCGACCGCGCGCTTGCGCTTGGGCGAGGTCCGGCGCTCCTACCGGTCTATTTGACGAAGGCCTTCGTCGCCCACCGGGCCGGCGACGAACCCCTTGCCGAGCGTACCTTGGACGAGGGGAAGGCGCTTGCCCTCCGCCTTCCGCTTTCGCGAGGGGGCGCCGACGTCGCGAATCGCCTTGCTCGCATTCGCGACAACGGCTTCTAAGAGGGGCAATGCCCCGCCGCGCGCTTCTTTTTCCCCTTTTCTTCGCACTTTCCGGCTGCGTCGCTCGCGAACGGCCGACCGCGGCAACCGTGATGGCAGGGCACGCAGCGACGGAGCTCCCCTGGATCGTCAACGATGCCCCGCGCGCCTTTGCGGAGGCGGCTCGCGCCAAAAAGCCAGTGTTCGTCGACGTTTGGGCAACCTGGTGCCACACGTGTGTGGCGATGCGTTCGTTCGTCTTGAACGATCCACGCGTGCTCGCCCATGCGAACGACGCGATCTGGCTCGCGCTCGACGCCGATCGTCCTGAAAACGAAGCGTTTTTCGCCGAACACCAGGCGCCGGCGTTGCCGACGTTCTTCCTGTTTGACGCGCCTGGCGGTGAGGAAACGGCGCGCAACTCGCCTCCGCGGGAGGTTTGGATCGGCGGCCTGGAGGCGGAGGACGTGCTCTCGCTGGTCGGGGGTGGACGCGGCGGTGACCCGCGCGTCGCTGCGCAGACGAAGATGCAGCTTGCCGGCGATTTCGCGGGCTGCGTGAAGGCGGCTGCGGTTGTGTCTGGAACCGCAGGCCAGAGCCATGAGCGATGGGGGACGTTGATTCTCCGCGCGACGGCGCTCTCCTGCGCGGGGGAGAGTCCGACGCTCGCCGTCGAGCGGGCACACCTTGCTTCTGAGACAGAAACGTCCGTACTTGAAGCACTTTCCCAGCCGGAGGAGGAGGTGCGCGCCCACGTCGACGACCTCTCGTCGGCCTACGAAGCCCTTACCGAGGGGACCGATGGGGCCGAGCGTCTCCGCCACGCGCGTGCATGGTGCACGTTTCTCGAAGGTCGGGCGGCGAAGGCGACGTCGGCCGGCGAGCGGGCCGTCTTCGATCCCCATCGGCTCCTTGCGTACCTTGCCGCGGGGACCCCCGAGCGCGCCTTGCCGATGCTGGAGCAGAGTCGCAAGGACTTCCCCGAAGACTTCAATCCGCCCGCCCGCCTGGCTCGCGCTCTTGAGGCACTTGGGCGGACCGACGAGGCGCTCGTGGCGATCGACGAGGCACTCGCGCGCGTTTACGGCCCGCGAACGCTTCGCATTTATGAGACAAAAGCGAAAATTCTGCGTGGGCGCGGCGACCTCGGGCGGGAGGCACGCGTCCTTGATGCGGCCGTTGCTCGCGCGAAGGAGATTCCCCTTACCCCCAGTGCGCAACGCACGCTCGACGCGATGATCCAGCGGCGCGCATCGCTTCCGCGCCTCTAACAAGAACAGTTCCGTCCCGCGGAACGGGCGGGCAAGATGGGCGCATGCAGGAACGCGAACTCACCCTCCCGAAGTACGGCAGCGCCCCGGAAACTCCCGCGTTCGCAGCAATTTCCGAAGCGCCGCGTCGAGGCGTCGTGGTCATCCACGAGATCTTCGGGCGTCAACCGGAGATCGACCGCGTCGTTCGGCGTTTTGCGGCGGCCGGGTATGCGGCGGTAGCTCCAGACCTTTTCCATCGCGGGAAGGCCCGCTGCCTGCAAGACACCTTCGCCGCGATGAAGACCGGGGAGGGGATCGCGGTTGACCAGGCGCGCGGCGCGCGGGAGTGGCTGATGAAGGAGTACGGGCTTGAGGAGAAGCACGTCGCCCTCATCGGGTTCTGCTTTGGCGGCGGCTTCGCGCTGCTTGCCGGTCGCGGGTGGGGGGCGGTGTCGACCAACTACGGAATGATCCCGTCCCCAACGGCGATGCGTGGAATTGGGCCGGTCATCGGCTGCTACGGCGGTCGCGACCGAATCTTCGCGACCGCACCGGCGAAATTGAAGAAGAACCTTGGACTCGTCGGCGTCACCCCCGAAGTCCACCTCTACGAGAACGCGGGCCACTCCTTCCTCACCGACGGCTCCCACCCGGTCGCAGAGGCTTGTTCGCTGGGCCTTTTCGGCCTCGGCGACACGCCCGCCGAGCGTGAAGACGGCTGGTCGAAGATCTTGGGGTTCTTCGAGCGTCACCTTTGATGGATTCTGCACCAGTTTTTCAAAAGCGGTTTCCGATGCTTCCGCGCACCATGCAACCTACCCGTTTATTTTCTTTGCGCGCCGCGCCGTCTGGATCTAACAACACACCTCCCGACGGCGACGCGCACGAGAGTGCAAGTGGCTGAAAGGATGCTTCTTTTC
>DYPH01000090.1 GCA_020720045.1 Sorangium cellulosum
ATGGGTACCCGCGCGAGGTGTACGTGCCGTTGCCCGCGGCGTAAGCGCCGGCGCCACGTTCTCCGATCCTGCGTCTCGCCGGGTGGAGACCATCGCGACGAACCTGGAATTGAAGAGTGAGGAGAGGGCTCTCGATAGGGGGTCTGTTTCCGCGCGTCTTGAGTTCGGGGTTTTGCGGTCGAGCGGGGGAGATTTTGGAGGGGTGGCGGGATGAGAGGAAGTAACGGCCCGGTTTGTGGGCGATTGGGGTCAGGTTTGAGCGGACCGCGGGCAAACCTTTATGCATCATGCATGCACTTAGGCTCAACTGGCGATCGCCAAATGAGCCCAATAGGCCGTACTTACTTATCAAAATCAAGCTGTCAGCTAGATTTGATATTGAGCGCTACACCAGCAGGATCACCGCGCGGACCGGGCCTCCGCCGGGGACCGCAAAGGCTGCCGTGTAGAGCGCGAGTTGCTCCCGGTAAGCGGCGAGGCGCGTGTCGGCGATCGGGTCGGCGTCGCTCTTGTAGTCGACAACAACCCACCCATCGGCGTCCCGGTAGGCGACGTCGACGGTGCCGTAGGCGTGCCGGTCGGCGGGCAGCACCACCGTCTGCTCACGACGCACGTCAAGCGCGCTTCGGAGCGCTTCAAAGGAAGCATGTGCAAGCGCCTTTCGTACCCGGCCGAGGGCTGCAACGCGTTCCTCGTCGGTCGCGGAAAGGCGCCCGGCAAGGGCGAGAGCGAGCGCCTCAAGGCTCGGGTCGTCGGAAAGAAACGTTGGTGTATGCTGCAATATTTGGTGCACCAAGTTTCCGATGCGCGGACCGCGAGCACCGGAAATCGGGGCCTCCCCGCGGGCGCGCACGACAGCAACCTCCGAGGATGGCGACGCCGGGAGCGCGGTGCCCCCCTTCGCGAGCGTCGTCGCCGGAAGGAGCGCCGGCTGTGCGAGGGCCTGCGCGAGCGCGGCGCGGTCGGCTTCGAGGGCGGGTGGAGGCAACGATTTCGAAGTGTTGCCGGGTGGGGCGGCAAGGAGTTCCGGGGCACGGACGCCTGCCGGCGACGCCCCGGCACCGAGCGGGAGCGCGTTTGGATCCCAAACGACGACCGGCGCACCGGTAAGGCCGCTGTAGAAGAGCCCCGGTCGCAATCGTTCGCGAGGGTCTCCGCGGTCGTCGTGAGACGGCACGGCAAACGGCACCTCCCCAAACGGCTTCCCCGCAGGAACAAACGGCTCTGGACGACTCCGGCGTCCGGGCGGCGGAAGGAGCCCGCCAGAAAGGGGCGCCATCCACCCCTCGATCGGCCCGTCGGGCCCCGTCGGAACGACGAGAAGATCGCGGGCCCGAGTGCATGCAACATACAAGAGTCGCCGCGCCTCGGCCTCGTCATCGGCGAGCAGCGTCGCGCGCTCTTCGTGGAGGGCCCACGGCGCAAGACCGCCAATAGGGAGCATCCACGCGGGGCGCCCTTCGGCATCAACGCCGACAGAAAAACCCGGATCTTCAAACACTTGTGGCGCCGTTGGGTCGCACAGGATCACCACCGGATACTCGAGCCCCTTCGCGCGGTGGACGGAGACGAGCGCGACGCCAGCCCCCCCCTCTTCGGCGATCCGCCCCTCTTCCGTCCCGCCACGTTCCGCGAGGCGCTGAAGTCGTGCGACGAAGTTCCGAAAGCCGACGGTGGCGCGGTCGTCTTCGCGACGGGCGAGGGCGCCGAAGCGATCGAGGTTTGCCAGCGCCTGTTCGGCCGCCGGGCGAAACGCAAGTGTGATGCGGGCGGCGAGCGCATCGACGAGCGCGTCGACCGTCTCTGCGAAGGGGCGCTCATCCCGTGCATGATGCAGGGAAACCAGGAGGCGGATCGCCCCTTCCACGGGGTCCTCGGCCGGCCCGGCGTCGCGAGAGACGGGCTCGAGGAGCGCTCGCCGAGCCCGTGTTGCGAGCGGAATTCCTTGGTGGGCAGCGAGGAGCGCCTCGTCGGAGAAGGCGAAGAGAGCCCCTCGGAGCGCCGCAAATAGCTGGAATTCGTCGAGGGGATCGTCGATGGCGCGGAGCGCCGCAAGGAGCTGGCGAACCTCCTCGCGCGCAAAGAAACCGCGGGGGCCGGTCGCCGCATGGAGAAGGCCTCGCCCGTCGAGAGCGGCCACGTAGGGGCGCGTCGTGTCCTCCCCGAACGACGACATCCGCTTGAAGAGGAGGCAGATATGCCGCTCGGCGACGCGCACCGGCTTTCCGCCTTCGTAGACGGTGTAGCCAGACTCTCGGACGAGCCATTGAACAAATGCAGCAACGGCATCCGGAAAGCTCAGTTCAATAGCCCAATTGGAGGGCTTCCCCGAGAGCGTAGAGAACGGCGCCGGGACCGGTAACGCGACGACCGTAGGGAGCGGGTTCAGATGCTCGGCGCGGCACGGAGCCAGATTTGTGTATGATGCACCAAAGAGCGGCGCGAACGCTCCGTCGACGAACTGGGCGAGCGCACCTCGGAAACGATGCGTAGCGACAAGAGAAAGATGCTCTCCTCCCGTCTCAAGGATGCGGGCTGCTACGCGCGCGTAGAGCTTCGGATCGGCGCGGCGGAACCGGTAGATGCTCTGCTTCGGATCGCCAACGAGGAAGAGGCGACCGCCCCCGGGGGTGCACTTCCACGGATCGCTCTCCTGCCGATCGTTGGCGCTCAAAAGAAGGAGAAGTTCTGCTTGAACGGGATCGGTATCTTGGAATTCATCGACGAGAAAGGCGTCGTAGCGAGAGGCCACCGCTTCGCGGGCTTCGTAGCTGGTTCCGACGAGTCGACGGGCCGCCAATAGGAGTTCGAGGAAGTCGACACGCCCCGCTTCGTCGTCCTGGGAGGCGAGCGCCTGCTCGTAGCCCTCGAGGAGGCTGCGAAGGTCTTCGCGGAGCAGCGATGCGAGCTCGCCGTCGGCGCGCGCGACGAAGCGCTGTGCGTGTACTTTCCATGCATCCCGGGCGGCGAGAACCTCGTCCTTCGGGACCGACACGCCATCGACGGTCGCAAAGGTCCGCGGACCGCCGACCCAGCGAAAATGGCCGGCGCGCTTGCCGCGCGTTGCGCCGCGGAGCTCCTCTTCCGCGCCATCGAGGTCTCCGGCATCGACCCGCCGGGCCGCCGACGCCGACGCCGCTACAACCGCCTGGAGGCTCTTTCCGAGCCAGCTGTCGCGGTCGCTTGCGCCGGCAAGCATCGCCTCGATCGCTGAGCCATCGGCAAGGAGCGCGGCGAACTCGGCGGTACGATCGCGGGTCGGCTTCGACCAGGACCCTGCAAAATCACGAACTTGTGCAAGCGACCAGCCGGCCTGCTCAAGGATCGCAGCGGCGCCTCGGCGATCGGCATGCTCTTTCGAGCGCCGGCGCAAGAGGCGAGCGACGCCAGGAAAGCGAGCGGCGTCGGCGCAGGCGACGGGGAACCACTCCTCGAAACACCCGTCGTAAATCGAGCGCGCGGCGTCCTCATCAATCACGTGAAAGCCTGGATCAATCCCCGCTTCAAAGGGATGCCTCCGGAGGATTTCGCCGCAAAACGAGTGTATTGTACACACGGTCGCCCGCTCGATCTCGCGCAAGGCGGCTGCGGCGCGGGCGCCTACCTCCCCCTCGCTGCGCGCCTTGACAACGAGCATCTGGCGGAGGCGCTCTTTCATTTGAGCCGCCGCTTTTTCCGTAAACGTCAGCGCCGCAATTCGGGAAAGAGGAATTCCGCGACCGACAATCAAGTAGACGATGCGACCGACGAGGGCGGTCGTCTTCCCGGAGCCGGCCGAGGCCTCCACGAGAAAGTTGGTGTCCCAAGCATCGCGGATGCGCGCGAGCGTCGCTGCATCGGGGCGGGCGTCGATGGCCGACGAACCACTCATGGAAGCCTCCGCAGCGTCTGCAGGGGGACGAGCCGCTCCTGCCGTTTGTTGGCGGCGATTTGCTCGGCCCCTTCGCCGCAAATCGTCTGAAAATCGCAGTAGCGGCAGCCGTATTCGCCAGGCGCGCGCGGCAGGAAGCCTTCGCGGAGGGCGCCATCGACGGTGCTGGCGACGGTTCCGAAGGCGGCGCGAGCCCGATCGTCAAGGGGGACGAAGACGCGCGTAAAATCGCCCGCGTGGGTGCAATAGTAGAGTTCTCCACCGGCGACGGTGGCCCCACTCGCGCCGAGAATTTTCTCGAGAACAAGCGAATAAACGACCGGCTGAAGGACCGTCCCCCCTTCGGTAATTACACCCGCTTGTACCTTTGTTTTCCCGGTCTTGTGGTCGACCGCGACGAGCGTGCCATCCGGCCGTCGCTCGACGAGGTCGACGGAGCCTCGCGCGAGGAGGAGCGTGGGACTCGTGCCATCTCCTGAAATTTGTACCGGTTCTACGACGCTTCGTGGATCCCTTCCCGCCTCCTGGGCGAGGCCGAAGGCGAGTTCAAAGTAGAGGGGCTCGGCCGGGTGGGCGATCTGCGCGTCGAGCCACACCTCCAAGTCGCGGACCACTTCATGGAGCATGTCGTCCCAGATCACCGGGAGAAACGCGGCGCCACGAGCCCGAGCATTCGCCTCTTCTTCACCGAGAATCTGGAGGAGCGACTCAAAATGTGCCGTCCGATCGTCCCCCTTCAACGGGAGCTTTCCGCCATCTCGCGCCTGAAGCAGGAAGCGGAAGAGGACCTCGTGGACGAGCGTCCCGCGGACGAGGGGATCGATGACGTCGCGGACCGAGCGATCCTCAGGGGGCGAGAGGCGGAAGATCGCGGAAAGTAAAAACTTGTAGGGGCAGGCGGCAAAGTTCTGGAGGGCCGTCGGCGAGTACGAGCGCGCGTTGAGCTGATGCTTGGCGAGGGCAGCGACGCCGGCAGCCCCCGCGTCGACGAAGCCGTCGGCCAGCGTCCACTTGCGGAGGGCCCGATGGGCGCGCATCCGGAGCGCGCGATCGACGGTGGCGCCGTCAAAGCCGTACCCGAGCACATAGCGAAGCGCGCCGGTCTTCGGGGCCGCGGTCGCGGTCGCGCTCGCGGTCGCGGTCGCGGCGGTACGGAGGGCGGCGGCGAGCTCGGCGAGGACGAATTCGTCGCGATCGGCGGCATCGGCGGGGTCTTCCGGCGCCGGCCACGCGAGCGACTCGCGATGGGCGTCTTCGGTGGCGCCGAGTTCGTGGAGAAGGGCGGTTCGGTAGAGGGACGGAAGGAGTGGGCGGCCGCTGTCGTCGATGCGCGGATAGGAGAGGGTCAGCTCGTCGCTAGCGGCGCCGATGACGCGCAAAAAAGCGCGCCGCTCGCGGCCCTCGTCGTCACTTTCTCCGGAAAACGGGTCGACCTCTTGTTTCTCGGGAAAGCAGCGTTCGGCGAGGCCGATGACGAAGAGATGGGCGAAGGAACGGGCGCGAAGCGACTCGGGGTCGCCGACGAAGATCCCGACGCGCCGCTCGGGAACTATATATTTTTCCTTCACAAAACGCCCACGAAGGCGAGCCGCGAGGCGCTCCGGGGAGGCCTCCGCTTCGGAAAGCTCGATCTCGGCGGCGAGCGCATCGAGGACCGCCCACGGCTCTGCGAGCGAACTCCGGACGACGGTCGCGAAGGCACGCACCGATCGCCCCCCCTCGAGCGCGGGCACCGCGCGCTCCAGCCACGCCTGAAAGCCGAGGATCGCTTCGTCGGCCGACGGGCCACTTCCACGGGGCTCCGGGAGCGCCCGGGTGAGGTAGGCGAGGAAAGCGGCGCGCCCAACGAGCCCCTTCGCCGGGCGAAGGAGGTCGCGGAGGGTGACCTGCGCGGCCGGCGTCGCTGCAAAGGCGGCGGCGCCGCTCGCAATGAAGGCTTCGACGCGCGGAAGATCAAGGCCACGCAGAAGATCGACGAGGGCGAGCGCCCCGAGAAACGGTCGTGGCGGCGGCGAAACAAGCGCCGTCGACGTCGGCAATCCGGCACGCCGAAACGCCGCGGCAAGCGCCCCCGCGACCGGGGGAATCCGCCGGGCGACGACGCCGATTTCCGTAGGTGAAACGCCACGTTTGAGGAGCGCACGAATCCTTCGCGCGACCATCATCGCTTCGCGGGAGGCGCTCGGAGCGGCAAAAAAATGCACGCGGTCGCGGAGCGAAGCGACCGAAGCTGCATCGGTGCGCGCGCCGGGAGCCTGCGAAGCAAGGAGCACGTTCTCCGATCCGGCGAGCAACGCATGAAGCGGCGCGAGCGGCACTGCGAATTCGTCGGCGGCGACGGCGCCAGCGACGCCGGTCTCGACGATCAAGACGCTTCCGCCGGCGCTGGTACATGCATCTTGCACACGTAGTAGCCAGGCCGCCTCGGACTCGCTTTCCGGCTCAACGTCGACCACGAGGAGCCGCGGCGCCGGCGCAGCTGCATCGGTGCTCGCCGTTTCCTCACCGCCGTGGGCGGCCCCGGGCAGACGCGCACCTGCCGCCGCGGCGAAGACCTCATCGGGGGTCGCGAGGCCGTCTTTTGTGAGGCGAGAGCGCCATTCTGTGTACCATGCATGCACGTCAACGGGGTTCACCCCGCCGTCTCCCGCCCGAAGAAATGCGGCAACAAGGGCCGCCGGGAAGCCGGATGTATTTGCAGATTGCACGTACCGAGCGGGCATCGGCAAATCGCGGACAACAGCAGCTGCGTAGGCTTCGAGCTCGGCGCGACGCGCGGCCCGCATTCCGGCCCGCGCGAGCGGCAGGAGCGACGCTTCATCGGCGAGGCGACGCGGCGTCGTGATCGAAACGGCTATCGTCCCCGCCGGGAAGGCCTCGGCGACGATTTCAACAGCGGCACGCGTCGACGACGCCAAGAAGAGCGTGCGCTCCGGCGAGGCGCGCAGAAAGGCAACCGCTGCCGCCCGACGAGAGGCGGCCGTCGGAGAGGCGAAATGAGTCATTCCGCGAGGCCGATCGGGTCGTCATCGAGGGCCAACACGACAATTTCCGGGCGCCCGCGCTCCTTGGAACGCTCCAAATCGACGGAATATCGCAGCGAAAAGCTCGACGGCCCGCGCGAGGCGGCGGTGACCTCTTCGCCGGGCTCGGCGCCGTTGTTGGCCGCCGTCCGTTCCCCCTCAAGGAGCTGAGCGCCGGTCCAAATCGGACCATTCGTTGCAAGCTGCACGTAATTTGGACCGCGCACCGACGGGTCGATCAGGAGTCCCCGTTCGGAGTCGTAGAAGCGGTCCATCGCCTGCTGGTAGCGCTTCACCGTCCACGCTTCCGCCCCTTCGACGACGGCGGTGAGTTCGACAGCGTGAGCATAGTCGCAGGCGGCAAGCGCACGAACGATCTGGAAAACCGCATTCTTTACAAGAACCTGGAAGGTACGGCGGTCGCGCGTAATGTCGGCAGACCCCTCCGGTTCGAGCTTCTCTTCGGTCTCAACGGCGCGGGCCTTCCACGCATCCGGGCGCTGCATCCGCTCCCACTCGTCGAGGAGGCTCGCGTCGGTCGCGGTGACCATCGCCCGAAAGTATTCTTCGATTTCACGCACCGATTCGTCTTTGTCGGCATCAGGAATCGTCTTGGTAAGGACTTTGACGACCTCAGAAAGGTAGCGAAGAAGCAGCCCCTCGGAACGCTGAAGTTCGTAATGACGGACGTACTCGGCGAAGGACCAGTAGCCCCCGATCATCTCGCGGGCGATCCCCTTCGGACGCACTTTTTCGCCCGCCAACCAGGGGTGTGTCAGCACAAACGCATCAAATTCGGCCCACAAGAACTGGGCCTGCGGGCGATCGTAGGTGACCTTCTCCAGTTCGGCCATTCGCTCTTCGTACTCAACGCCGGCCGCCTTCAATTCGGCCACCTTCTCGCTTTTCCGCTTTTCGACCTGCTTGCGCAGGATCGCGTCGGGGTCTTCGCAAATGCTCTCGACGGCGGCGAGCAGATCGAGGGCGTAGTTCTCGGAGCCTGCTGCCGCTGCCGCTGTCGCCCCTCCGTCGCTAACGACGGCCGGAGGCTCGCGCATCGCCCCGCCCTGCATCTTCTTGACGACATCGAGGAGAAAGAGGGCCTGCGCATGCATAAGGGAGAAATCCCTCTGCAATTCGGCGTCGACGACGAGACGCTTGGAGCCGTCGCTGGGGTCCTCAGCGACAACGACCACGCCCGCTTCCACGAGCGAATGGATCATCGACTGGGCGGTGCGACCGAGCGCCTTTTTCTCCGTAGGACGGCCGTGGCTGCGGCGAATGATGCGCCCGAGCGTGAAGCAATTCCCGGTCGGCCGAGAGAGGACGTCAAGGATCATTCCGTGGGTCACCTTAAAGCGCGATGTGAGCGCCTCACAGGGGGCCGTCTGCAGGCGTTCAAAGACGGCTTTATCCCAGGCAACATAGCCCCACTCGGGCGGCTTCTTCCGAACAAGCTTCTTCTTCTTGCTCGGATCGGAGAGAACTTTCGCCTCCAAACGGAGGTTTTCAATCACATGTTCGGGCGCTTGGGCGACGACGCTCCCCTGGACGTCAAAGCCCTTCCGCCCCGCTCTTCCGGCGATTTGGCGGAAGTCACGGACCGGCAGGAGGACCGTCTTATCGCCGTCGAATTTGCACAATTTCGTAAAGAGAACCGTACGAATCGGCACGTTGACGCCGACGCCGAGCGTATCGGTCCCGGAAATGACCTTCAGCAGCCCCTTTTGTGCAAGCTTTTCGACCAAGAGGCGGTAGCGAGGGAGGAGGCCTGCGTGGTGAATGCCGATGCCGTGGCGAAGGAACCGCTGCAACTCGCGACCGTACGGGCTCTCAAAATGGACGCCTACCAGCGCCTCGGCGATCTTCTTCTTCTCCTCTTTGGAGCAGACGTCGATGCTCATGAGGTTTTGCGCCTCTTCCGCGCAGGCGCGCTGGGTGAAATTCACCAGGTAGACTGGCGACTTTCCCGCTTTGAGAAGGTCATTGACGGTCTCGTGAAGAGGCGTCTCTTTGTAGGTGAAGTCGAGGGGGACCGGGCGGAAGTCGCTACGAATGGTGACCGTCTCGCGCCCGGTCAATCGCGTGAGTTCCTTCTCAAAGAACGTCGTGTCGCCGAGGGTGGCGCTCATCAGGAGGAACTGTGCCTGCGGAAGCGTGAGCAGCGGGACCTGCCAGGACCACCCGCGTTCGCGATCCGAATAGTAGTGAAATTCGTCAATAATAACGGCACCAACATCGGCCGCGGCCCCCTCGGCGAGGCCAATATTCGCAAGAATTTCGGCGGTACAACAGACGGCCCACGCCTTCCCGTTGACGCTCGCATCCCCCGTCGAGATCCCGACCCACTCCGGCGAAAACAAACGGACAAGGTCGAAGAACTTTTCGTTCGCGAGCGCCTTGATCGGCGCCGTGTAGTAGCTGCGCTCGGCGCGCGCGAGCGCGCGGAAGTGAGCCGCGAGGGCCACCATGCTCTTCCCGGAGCCGGTCGGCGTCGCGAGGATAACGTTCTTCCCGGCGAAAAGCTCAAGGATCGCTTCCTCTTGCGCCGGATAGAGGGAGAGGCCCTCGTCGGTTACCCAGCCAAGAAACGCATCCAAAATGGCATCGTCGCTGGAGCCGGGCTCCGGCACGCGACGACCGAGGGGACCTTCGAAAGACATGCGCGGTGTCTACTCGAAGGGGCGCGTAAGTGGTTCGGCGATCGCGGGGGCTTCAGACGTCCGGGCCGACTTTTCCAAAGGCGAACGCCTGCTCAAAGGAGACGAAAAAGCCGACGGGGCCGGTGCCGCTTGGGAGCGGCCGCGTGAGCGGGAATGCGAGATCGGTGCGGAAGACGGTTCGATTCAATTGGGGAAAGAGGAGGCGGATACCGGCGCCCGTCGACTGATAGGGGCGGATCGCGGCAAGCGAGTCGGTGACGTTCCCGGCGTCGTAGAAGAGGACGCCGCCGAGCTGGACGGAGGCGATGTCGATGGGGCGTGATCGGAATTCGACGTTCATCACGGCGGCGTCCTTCCCACGGAAGCCGCTCGTCGGAAAGCCACGAAGGCGCCCCTCTCCTCCGAGAAAATCGTAACGATTTAGATAGTTTCGGTAGCGATTGAGCACGAGCGCATCGAACACGATGCGCCCAACTTTGAACTTCGGCGTGACGACGCGGAGTGTACCGGTGATCGAGGCATCGGGGATCGCATCGAGCTGGACTTCGTGGGTGCTCTCAATGCCGGCACGGGCGATGCCATTTCCGAGAGGTACCGTGTATTGGGCTGCGCCATACAAACCGAGAAAGGAGCGCGTCGATCCTAAGGTCTTCTGCACCGGATAGACTTGGAACCAGAAGTCATAGCCGAGACGAAAGTCTTCTTGTAGGGCGAGCGTTTCGACGTCAGTCAGTCGGTAGAAGTTATTCTGGTAGATGTGGATACGCGCGATGGGATCGATGCGAACGTCGGTTCGTGGAACAACATTATTCTCGAAGGCGGCGACGGCAACGGGTGAAAAGCCCTCAAGATTGTGGGACCTGTACATCCGCCGGTTGTATTCACCACCGAAGGTCAGATCGACCTTATTGCGCCAGCCAAAGGAACGGGTAATCCCAAAAGAATTGACAAGATTCCGCTGGAGATACTCGAAAGGAATGTTCTCCTTTTCAGGCGTCTCCTTCGCGTCGTAGGTCCCCTGGATTCCATCGACGTAGCGGCGGGAAACACTCGTGCTCCACGCCGTACCGACCGACCACGCCCACGGTGTTCGCGTTGTATAGAGGGATTGCCCGAGCGAGACGGCTCCGTTCGTGCCCTCGGAATCGCCGGTGCGGCGGTTGAAGATCACGCTCGCGGCGACCGACGCGCCGATGTAGCTCGTGCCTATGCGGGGAATCTTGTTCGCGAGCCCGTACTCGCGGCTAAGCGGGAGCTGTTTGAAGGTAAAGGAAGTCGCATTGTGGATGCCGGCAACATTGGATTCTGAGGGCTGGAGAACAACCGATTGAAGTCCCCCCTTTCCCAGCGCGAGATCGTAGGAAAACCGGAGGGACCAGATGTCCTTCACCACGACGAGCAGCCGGACTTTGTCGGGGCTCGATCCCTTCACGGGAACGGCTAGCGCGAGCGAAAAATCGAAGAGCTTCCGCAGGTTGCGCCCAGTCTCCTCGACGACCGCGTCGTTCCAGAGTTCGCCGGGGTGGAGGAGCACCTCCCGGCGGACGACGAAATCGCGACTCGTCGTATGAAGGGCGTTGACGGCGCTTTTCGCGAAGGCGGGAAGCGGGTCGCTCTGATCCAATACTTCGAGCCGTTCAATGAGAACTTCTTCGAGAATCTTTCCGCGGGGCTCGAGTTCGCGTTCGAGGTGTCGCTCCCGGAAAATGCGCGCAAGCGTCTCTTTTTCGTAGGGGGAGAGCTGGCCGCGACGTGTGACCGGCGCGTTCGGATCGGCGGCCGGCGGCGGCAAAGCGTGACCAATCTCCGCCTTCAGGAGGCCGAAGCCGAGGACTGCCGACACGAGAAAGGGCTTTGCGGGAGACCACGACCTGTGTCGAATGTGCACCGCGCGAAGCTACCGTACAAAATCCTGGAAGTGGTGCCCCTTGGCAGAGGCTGTTTGGCAGACAAGCAGCTATGGTCGCCCGCATGGCGGCACACGAAGAAGGGCCGATTCGCTACCAACGCGTGTTTCGGGAGGCGCCGCGCCGCTTCTGGTGGCTTTGGGCTCTCGCTGCAATCGCGGCCGTCATCACGTTTGTGATGATCGACGCACTTCGCGTGGAGATAGGTCTGTACTGGATCGACTTCCGCCCCGCGCTCGTGAGCGCTGCCGCAATTGGGTACGCGGCTTACTTCCTCACCGTACGGCCACGCACCGTTCGCGGGTCTGCGATGATTCATGGCACCGGGGCGAGTAGCTTCCTCGTCGACGTCGCATCGAACCGACCCATTGTTGGACGAGGGTCGGCGCCTCTCAGCGCATTGAGTTTCTGCAATGATCCTCGAGATCCCCAGCGCATCCTGGCTTCCGGGAACTTCGCAAACGGCGACGAATTTGTGCTCGGAGCGCCAGCAACGCAGCTCACGCAACTAAGGCAAATATTGGATGTTCCTACCGGAGGTACCGGTTGGGTTACCTTCGCGCCGGCCCCTCCACGCTTTCCAGTGGCCGCCGCTGTCCAACTGGGAGCGGCGGTGCTTTTGGCGGCAGTAACACTTTTCGTTTTCTGGACGGAAGAGAACGCAATAGTTCTTGTTTATCCAATCCAATTTTTCATCGTCTTTGCCTTGGCTTCGATCTTTCTTCGTAAGCCACCACGCCCCTTCGTCGCGCTCGGTCCAGCGGGAATTCGAGCGTCGTTTGTGACGATTGATCGCTCCGGAAGGTGGCGAGACGACCGGCTCCTCGCGTGGGCGGCGGCAACTCACGTCAGCGATCGGGGACACCAGTTCGAGATCCTTGAAGCGCGCGGCGAGGGGAAGCTCCATACATCCTTCGAAGTTCCCGCCCTTGACCCAGAGAGCCGCGCAGCGCTTCACGGGCAACTCCAGGACGCCGTCCGCCGCGCCCAGGGCGCCGCCGCGGCCCCGACCGGGAACGACGCACTTTCCCTGCTCGCGCCGCAGGACGGAGAGCCCGAGGAGGCGTGGCGGGCGCGACTGGAAGTAGCGGCGGTCGGCCACGGCGGCTACCGCGGCGCCGACCACGACATCGAAGCCTGGGCCCAAGCGGTCGTCGACCCCGATGCGCCGCCGAAGGTGCGCGTCGCCGCCGGCTTCTTGCTAGCGCGGGTCGCCCCGGAAAGAAGGAGCGAAGTGGCTGGGATTTTAGAGGATTTGCGAGACGAAGAAGCGCGATCGCTGGCGCATGCCGTGCTCCCCCGCCGTGCTGGTCACCGGAACGATTTGTGAATTACGACCGGGCTTCCTGAGCCGTCGGCGCCGACGCGGACGACCCATGCGACGTCTCCACCGTTCGCCTCCGTGGTGAGGAGGGCGGCCGAGCGCGGAGCGGCTCCGTACGGCGTCTGCACTTGGCTCGCGACACTGTCAAAGGGGGCCGTCACACGAACGGCGGCGAACGGCACAAGGAGGCCGTGGCCGGTGACGTTGAGGAGGCCAGTCCCCCGGACGAGATTCGCCATAGGACCGTCGCCGCCGACACCATCGAGAAAAATGGCGTCGCCCCCGGCGCGGACAAAGGCGTCGAGGCTCGTTGCCCACGTCCCCCCTAACGCTTCCGCATTGGCCGCGGGGAGCGTCGGCTGATCATAGACAAGGACGACATCGAATTTACGTGCAAGATCGGGATCATTGAGCGCCGCGGCGTCATTCTGCACTGTGTAGACGACGCGACGCCCCCCACCCGTGTCGAGGACGTTCTTGATGCGCGCGACGGTCGCCAGATCGGCGTTCTTTTCATACGAGAGGACGCGGAGTGGGTTCGTGCGCGGGAGGAAGACGGCGTTAACGAGGAGCTTCGCCTGGGCGCTCTGCCCGGTGATCGTGGCGTAGTCGTGGCCGATCACGACGACGTCCCCAGGGGTCGCCCCCTGGCAGACGCGGTTGACGCAGAGGAGCGAGGGGCAGAACTTTCCACAAACCCCGCAGTTGAAGGGATCGGCAGAAAGATCAAGGCACTGACCGTTGCATTCTTCCGTCGGGGCGTCACAGGGAGGACGGCACGCGTAGTTGCCAAAGGTCAGCTCGCGGCACGTGGAATCGGGGGCCCGACAAACGGTAAAACAATCGCCGCAGTGGTCGGGTGTGTTGTACGGGGGTGTGCACGCATCTGCCGAGCTGCCGTCCGTCGGCCCGCTGTCGCCGGTCGGCCCGCTGTCGGTGATTCCCGTGTCGGCGTTGGCGTCGGTGTCGACGGTCGCATCGCCGCTGTCCGACGACGCTGCGTCGCCGCCGTCGCTCAAGACGCTGCCGTCAAGGCCGGAAACGCACGTACCTTGTCGACAAACCGTACCGCCTGTGCACGCCGATCCGCAGGCCCCGCAGTGTTGCGGGTCGCTTTCGAGGTCGACGCACACGGTCCCACACGCGCGGTAGGGCACGCGGCATTCGCCGCCGACGAGGGCGTTTGAGCCATCGCAGGCCGGAATGAGGGCGACTCCAAAAATCGTCGCGGCGATGGCGAATACCGAAAGAGAACGATGATTCATGGGTTTCCCTTGGTGGGCGGAGTTGCAGATTTGTCCGTCGGAGCGATTGTTGGGGAGGTGTCGCCTTTGAGGGAGCGCGAACGGGTGACCCAAAACTCGACGCGCCGGTTCTGCTGCTCGGCGTGCGCCGTCTGTACGCGGAGGCGCGAGCGCCCAAAGCCTTCGGCCTGCACCCGGCTCTCGGCGAGGCCGTACTTGATGAGCAGCTGCTTGACCGCATTCGCGCGGTCCTTGGAGAGCTTCAAGTTGTGGGCTTCGCCACCGAGCGCGTCGGCGTGCCCTTCGACGGTGAGCTCCTGGATGTCCGGGTTGTCGAGGACAAACTTCGCGACTTTCTCCACAATCGGCCAGCTTGCGTGGCGAACGCGGGGGCTGTCGAGGTCGAAAAGGATTCGGTCGTCAAGGACGAGGCGATCGGCTTCGAGGTGAATGCTCCCCTGGGCCCGCGGGCAGCCGTTCGTCTTCGGATCGTCGGTCGGGACGCCCCAAACGTCGGGACAGGCGTCGTCGTCGTCGAAAATCGTGTCGCCATCGCGGTCTTTTCGCGGGCAGCCGTTCGTCTTCGGATCTTTGGTGCGTACGCCGGGATCGACGGGGCAGGCATCTTCCGCGTCGAGGATCCCGTCTTCGTCACGATCGCGGACCGGGCAGCCGTTCTTTTTCGGGTCGTCGGAGGCGATGCCCGGCTCGTCCGGGCAGGCGTCGCGGGCGTCCATGATGCCGTCGTGATCGCGATCGCGAAGCGGGCAGCCATTCGTCTTCGGGTCTTTGGTTCGAAGGCCGGGCTCCGTCGGGCACGCGTCTTCCGCGTCGAGCACGCCATCGTGATCCTGATCGCCGCCGCTCACCGGGGCGACCGGCCGCGGCCCTGGGGCGACGGCAAGCGTAATGCCGAAAGCGAGCACGCGGCCGTCTTCCGGTCGGACGGCATCGTTGGGCTGAACCACGTGAAAATACGAGAGTTCTGGCCCCACGCGAAGGCGGTCGGTCACGGCAACGTCCCACGACACGGCGGCGCATACGCCGAAGCGAACGAGGTCGCCGGTGACCACCGGGCCCGCCCCGCCGCGGAGCGCGAGGCCGGTCAGCCGGCGCGCCCCGGGGGCATCGCTATCGAGGGGATGGATGCCGACCGTTGGCAAGAAGGCGGTCGCCACGGAAGCCTGCCGCTCGACAAAGCGGCTGTCGGTGGCGGCGCCGGTCGCAAGCACGACGAAGGGAACGTCGATGCCCAAAGAAATGCCGGCTCTCGGAACGAGTCCAACGCCGCCCGTCGCCGCAAAGCCGAAGCCGAGTTCGACCCCTTGTGGGGCCCCGATCGCGTGGGCGCCAGCGGCCGATCCGCGCGCGTAGATGCCGATCGGCGCCGCGGCTGGGGGCGCGGCCGACGCGGTACCTGCAAGCGACAACAGCGCCGCCACGACCGCGAGAACGCGTCCGTCCGCGAAGCGGGAGACGGCGCGGAGTAGGCTACCAATGCGTTCTCCGATCCGGCGCCTCGGGCGGAGAAAACTGCGTCGGAGACTGCGGTGGAGAGCGGGCGAAAGTGTGGGCACCGGGCGTTCCGAACAAAACGAAAAGGGAGCGACTCCCGACTGGCAGCCAGCGCGGTTGTCGACGAGGATGAAGGAGAGAGAAGGCTACCACGGGTGGCGAAGTCGGTTGAAATTCTCGATGTCTGCCAAGGTAGGACCGAATGTAACTTCCCCAAGCAATCCTCCTTGCTCGGAAAAGTACTGACCCGTACCGTTCATGCATGACCGTGAACACGCTCTCGACGGCGGCGGCAAACGATCGGACCGGGGAGGAGGTCGACGGGACGGTGCTCCTCGTGCCGCTCGGCGTCGGCCAATTCGCCGAGACGTGGCTCGGAGCGCCGAGGGACGGAGGTCCGCTCGTCGCCGTGAAGCTCTTTTCGGCGCGGATCGCGTGGTCCCGCGAGGAGGCGTCGGCGCTAATCGCCCACCTCCCCGATGGGGAGTACGTCGCCGGCGGCACCTACCAAGGGGCGCCCTACCTGGTTTCCGCCTACCGGCCCGCCATCGCCCTTGGCGACCTCGCGCGCGCGGCGACGCGGGCAAGCCGAAAGATTCCGGCGCCGGTAGCGGCACGAATCACCGTCGATGCCGTTGAGGCGCTGGCCTGCGCCCCCAAACTCCACCTCGCCGTTCACGCCCGTCACCTGCTCGTGGAAGACGACGGGCGGACCGCGGTGGTTGAAGCGGGATCGGCTACGCGGCTTGCCGAGATCCCGCGCGTGCGTCGCGCCTACCTCGCGGCGACCCCACTGCCCCCAGAGGTCGCCGAGGGGGCCGCCGATTTAACCAGTGATTTCTTTCTCTTGGCCAAGGCAATCCTGGCGCTCCCCCTCGGTCCCGACGCTGCACTTCTCGTGAGCGCGCTGCGCGGAGTTGCTGCCGATGAGCATCGGCTTCGCCCGCGGGATGCCGGTGCGTTGCGCGCACACCTTTCCGACGTTCCCTGCGCGAGCCACGCAGACGTGCTGGCCTGGCGGGACAGCATCGGCCGAAAGCTGGTGCTCCGCCGCAACCAGTCGCTTGCGACCGCAGCAGCCCGTGCGAACGTCGCCGTGGTTCCGGCCGCCGTGCCGATGATCCCCCAATCGTCGCCCAACCCGAGCGACGGCACGGCAAACGTATCGGCTCCGCCCCCTGCGCGCTCCGGGACTCAGCGCGCGACCGGTCGTACGCCACGCATTGATCCGTTGGGCTTCGCCCTCGACGAACTCCCGCTGGAGCCGGATGCCGGCCCGAGTTCCCGAGGGGCGCCTGGGATCGCCGCCGCGAAATCTCCAGGAGATACCGCTGAGTGGCTCTATGGCGACCCCGAGCTTGCGGCGCTTCGCGAGGATCCACCTCCCGCGGAGCCTGCACCGCTCGCTCTCGACGACGCACCGCCCATCGTGCTCGATGCTCCGGCCCCCGCGCTCGCTACGCCGACCCCCGGGCTGGACGCGCCGGCCCCTGTTGCTGAAATCGCGGAACCTGCTGAAGCAATACCCACAGCGGCTCCGCAGCAGCCTGCGCTCCCGGCGACGGTCCTCCGAGCCACCGCAGATGCCCGTAAGGCGCTCCAGCCCCATGCTAGCGCCCTCGGGACGCTGCTCCGCGCGCTCCCTGGGCGGTATCGCGAACTCCCCGGCTACCAGAAGGCGATGGTGATCGTCGGCGCCGTCGTCGTGCTCAGCCTCTTTTGGCGCATCGTCCACTGAGCGACGCCTCACGCCACGTGCTTAAAATTGATGAAATTTCTCCCCGGACAACTCTTGCTCGAACGCTTCGTCGTAGAAGGCATCACCGCCGGGGCGGTATGGGGGACATCTACCGTGGTTTCGATCGCACCCGCGAGGCAGCGGTCGCTATCAAAGTTTGTTTGTTGCCGAGCGACGACAACGGCTGGAAGCGCTTTGGTCGCGAAGCCTCGATCCTTGCAACGATCGACCATCCCCGCGTTGTGCAGCTCCTCGCGCACGACGCCCTCGAAGATGGAACTCCCTATTATATCATGGAATTTGTCGACACCCCGACGCTGGACCAGGTATTCCGCAAACGCGGGCGCCTTCCTGTGGCCGAGGCGACGTCGGCGATTGGCAGCCTTCTTGAAGGACTGAGCGTGCTCCACATGCGGGGGATTTTTCACCGCGACGTCACGCCAAAAAACCTGGCGGTCGAGCCCGATACGCTCCAGGTGAAGATCCTCGATCTCGGTCTCGCGAAATCGCTGGTGGGCCATGAAGTGGGCCTCACCCAGGACGGTGCAACGGTAGGAACGCCGGCCTACATGGCGCCCGAGCAGACGATGGGCTTCGGCGATGCCCGGTCCGACGTCTACGCCGCGGGATTGCTCCTCTTTCAGCTTCTCACCGGCGCCCGCCCCTTTGAGGATCACGGGAAGCGCGAACTCGCGACCCGCATCGCGTTTCCCGCCCCGTATGCGCGACTCCCACGCGGAGAACCGCCGCTCCCGCGACGACTTGTCACCCTCTTGGCGAACGTTCTCGCGCGGAACCCAGATGAGCGCCCGGCCGACGCCATGCAATTCCACGTCAAGCTCCTCCGCGCGCAAGCGGCCGCCGATACGGAGAGCGCCCCCCCTCTTCCCTGCCGGCCCACGATCGGAGCGACGTTCGCCGTCGCACGCCAGCGACAACTGCGTCGGAAGCGACGGAACCGGGTTTTGGCGCGGTGGCGCTTAGTGGTCTCCGGTACGTCGTCGGCGTGCGGGCGTCCCGCGAAGGGGGAACCATGGCGATGGTTGCCGAGGCAACCGCGCACCTCGAAGCGCGTTTGCGCGAGCAGTGCGCGCGAGAAGTACGCGTATTTCCGCCGGATATCGTCGTCGCTATCGTGGCAGCAGATGCCGTTGACGCTCTTTTGTGCGCCACCTACGAAATCCTCGGGACCAGAAGCCGTGTCGCGTGCGAACCTCTGCCGGAGGAAGTGCTTGGTCCCTCGCCATCGCTCGACGACTTCGGCCCCGAAGTCGCTGTCGTCCTCGGTGACCTCTTGACGTGACCGTGCAACTTACTGCTACTCGGGAGGCCCCTGTGACGAACCCCATCCGCTCCGCAGATCGTCTTTTTGCCACGAACCGCACCGCGACTACGGAGGAGACTTCGGAGATCCGCGCGCGGTTGACCCCGTCTTCGCGCAACGATGCGACGTCGCGAAGCGACGCACCCCCGAGCGAATCACGCGATGGGTCTGCGCGCGTAGACGGAAAAGGGCGCTGGGATCGCGCCGAACCGATCGACCGGCGCCACGACGCCCAAAAGCGAAAGCTCCTTGGCGCTGCCGCAGAACTCCTCGCGGAAGCGGGCCTGGGGGCGCTCAGTGTCGAAGCGGTGACCGAGCGCGCTCAAGTCGGGCGACGCACGTTTTACGTGCACTTTGAAGGGCGCGCCCAGCTCCTTCTCGCCCTTCATTCCGAGCTCGCAACGCCCCTGTTTGCGAGCTTTGATGAGGCGTCGCGCAACGAAACATCGTCGATTGCCGTCGTGCACCGGACGTTTGAACAGCTGTTCGAGTACGTCCTTCAATCCCCCCTCCGCGCGCAGTTTGTGCTCGTCGACGGCCCCCTCCTCGGCGAGCGACACGCTCGGATTACGCAGGGTTTCTTCGATGCGCTCTCGTCGATGCTCGTCGTCGGCAGCCTCCGTGAGGCGCCCGACGCGGCGATTTCTCAGCACGAAGCGCAGATTTTGGTCCTCGGGGCGCGCGGGGCAGCGCTTGCGATCGCCGACGGACGCCGTTCGAACGAGTACCCTTCGCTCGCGGCCGATTTTCGCGCGCTTCTTACGCGCGTGTTGACCCGCCCGAAGAGCGCGTGAGAGTCTCCGGCTAACGAGGACGTTCCGCGACCATTGACCTACGGAAGGGTACTAGGTAGTACCCTTCCTCATGGAAGCGCATCCCCTTCGGAAGGACGCAGGTTCCGACCTGCTCGCCGCCATCGACCGCTCGTTTCGCACGAAGGCGATGCCGCTCAGCGCCTTTGACCGGGCCGCTTACTTCCTCGCACGCCGGGGGCTCGCGGACGCGGAGGAGGCTTTTGCTTCAGCGTGGGCGGCTCCGCCGAGCGAGTGGGGCCTTTTCGGCGGTCTTGGCGCGCACGGCCTCCTTGCGCGCGCGCTCTATCGGGAGACGCGCGGCGCAGGCTACGACAAGATCGCCAATCAGATCGCAGAGCTGGCCGCCATCGAACTCGAGACCGACGGCGCCGATCTTCGCACGACGCCGCTCGGGCTCGCCACCGGGCTCTCGGGTCTTGGGCTCTTTGCGGTCGGCGAGCGCGGCACAGCAACTGGTCGCATGCTGCTCGACACGCTCCTCGGCCGGTTGGTGGAGGTCGCCCTCGTGGAAGATCCCCACCCATGGCAAAACGACGGCGGCCCGCTCCCGCCAGGCCTTTTTGACGGCGAACTCGGAATTCGCGCGTTTCTTTCCCAGGCCGCCCCCCTGGATCGTCGCGCAGCCTCGCTCTTGCGGGTAACCAACGAGAGCATCGCCCGAAAGACCGTCTCGATGGCGGGGGCGCTTGCGCTTCTGGACGGTACTCCGTCGTCGCCGGAGGGCGCGCGCCACGAGCGCTTCGGCCTCGGCCACGGCGCCCTCGGCTGGTTTGCGGCAACCCACGACCCAATCGTGTCCGACCGTCGGGCCGGGTCGGAGAACGCGCCCGACGACGACCGGAACGAACTCTTCCTCATGACCGCCGGCCGCGAGTGGTCATTCCTCGAAGACGCAGACGTCTCCCTCCGGACCGGTACCGCCGGCTTTGCCGTCTGCTCCATGATGGAACGCCCCTTCGATTACGCGACGACGGGCGCGTTGATCGAACGGTTGGAAAGCCAGCTCGATGGCGAAAGCACGGAAGATACAAGCTTTTTTGATGGTCTATCTGGCGCTGCTGCGACGCTCCACGCCCTCCAGACCGGCACGCGTGGCTGGTGGTTTTCGCTCCTCGGCTACGCGACCGACGCCGAATTGACCGTCGGCTAACGTTCCGTCGACGCGACCGATCCTGACGAGGCAGGAATCCAGCGCGGGAGCTCCCGGGCGAGCGCCCAGGGGAGGACGGCGGCATGGGGATCGCGCCCGAGATCGAGCTCGGGGATCTCTTCGGTCGCCACGTAGCGGCACGTCGGCAACAGCTCGCAAAAGCTTCGAAAAGCGGCGGTATCCCGTTTCCAATGGCGCTCGTGAACGAAGGTCAGCGGGCGGCGGAGGGCGAGCGCTTCAAGGGCGTTGTCGGTCTTTTCGCCGAGGCAGGTGTCGACGGCGAGGAGCGCGGCCGGCTCGGTCCCGCCAGCACTAAGGATTCCGCCTTCTGAATTGCAACCGCCCGCGCTGTGCCCAACCAGAACGACGCGGTCGCGCGCGACGCGAAAGCGGCCGGCAAGGGCGGCTTCGGCGCGGTCGAGGAAGGCGCCGAGGTCGAAGGCGGGCCACATCGACGCGGCGCCGAGCGCGTAGCGCGTGTGGGTCGGGGCGAGCAGCAGAAAAGGTCCGATTTTCTTCGAAATAACGAGCTGTCGGAGCGCAGGTCGGAGATCCTCGGGGCCGCCATCGAGGCGCCGGTAGGTGCGCCCTTTTTCATTGAGCCCGTGGAGGAAGACGACCGTCGGCAGCGCGGCCCCTTCGGCGAGCGCGGCGCCCGTCGGGACCCATGCCAGCGATCCGGGCCCGTCCTTCGAGTAGAGGTAGCGCTTGTGCTCGAAGGTAAAAAATCTTAGAAAATCAATAGCATCGGTCGCTGCGCGCACCTGCGCTTCTGGCGAGGTCCCCTCCTCCCAGCGCTCCGGCCACTCGGGCTCGGACGCCGCGCGGGCGGTCGACGGTTCCGTCCGGGGAGCATCGGCGTGGGCCGGCGCAACCGACGCCGCGAGAACGACGGGGATCGCGACGCGAAGGGAACGCATAAACCGCGCCATCGTTCAGTGGCGTTTCGCTTTGATCCGCAGCGAAAGGGAGACCGCATCCTTGATCAGGTAGTCGGCCTCACCGTCGAAGGTAATTTTGAAGTCTTTGCGATTGATGGCGAAGTCGGCCTTCGCTTCAAGGAGGTCGTCCCCCACGGTGATCTTCACCGGAAAGGAAATCCCGCGCTTGACGCCGTGGAGCATCAAGTTGCCGGAAAGCGTATAGGTTCCGCCGACTTTCGGATCGATGGTTCCGACCGGTTTCAGGCTCGTGCTCTTGAAGGTCGCCGTCGGCATCTTCGGCGCATCGAAGAAATCGGGCGATTTCAAATGGGTATCGAGCTTCTCCGAGTCGGTCTTCAAACTCGCAATCTGGATCGTGACTTCAACGGAACTCGCCGCGATGTTGTCGGGCTCGAAGGTGAGTTTCCCCTCGTGCTTGAGGAACGATCCGTTGTGGCTGCCGGTCGCGCCGGCGCTGTAGAAGCCGACCGTCGTGTTCGCCGGCGAGAGGGCGAGGACCTCCGCGGCGGCCGGCGGCGGGCCAGCGTCGACGGTCGCCGACGCACTTGCCGCTGCGACCGAAGGGGCGGCCGACGCTGTCGGCTTTGCGGAGACCTCCTCGATCGCGTCACCGACAGCAGCCGCCGGCGCCTCTTCCTTCTTTTTGCACGCGCTTGCGGCGACCAAGGGGGCGAGCAGCGCCAAAGCGATGGCGAGACGGCGGGTGCGGATCATCGCGGCACCGTGCCGAAGTTCCGCCGTCGCTGCAAGGCCGCGGACCGACCGGCTCTCACACAAAGGCGCGGACGATTTTGTGAATGTCGTCATCATCGAGGAAGCTCTCTTCGATGGGCGACTCCCCTTCGAGGAGGGCGCGCAGCTTGTGCTTGGCATCGCCCCCTTCAATGGCGAGGTCGATCGCGCGGACGAGATCGTCCTCGTCGGCGTCCTCTTCGAGCTGAATTTTCTCCTGTTTCAGGAGCGCAGCGGCGAGCGCGATGGCGCCGGGGCTCGGCTCACCGGTCGCTGCCGGGGCCGAGGGGGGCGGCGGCGGCGGCGCGAGGAGCTGGGCGAGCGCGCTTGGTCCGCGCGGCTTCTTCGGCTTCATCTTGTCGGCGAGGAGCGCGAAAAAGGCTGGGAGGTCGTCGGCGAGCGACGAGAATCCGTCTTCAAATTCGCTATCTTCCAGGTAGCCGTAGCCGACTTCGCCGCTCTCGGAGAGGACCAGAACGAAGCCTTCACCGTCTTCGAGACCGGTGACCGGCGCGTCGTCCTTCTTGCTGCCCCCTTCGAGGGACTCGACGTAGCCGAACGGGACGTAGACGTGATCGCCATCATCGATCGGCCCCAACACCGCGACTTCTTTCGTCGAAAGGAAGCGGACGCGCGCGTCATCGCCGACCGGTTCGCGCTCGGCGAGCACCTTGGCAAACGAGGGGACGGCCCCCTTCGAGCCGTCGAACAGCGTGTAAAGGGCGACAGCCGCCTCGCAGAGGGCGCCATCGAAGGTTTCGTTGAGCGCTTCGAGGGCTGCTGCCTTCGCGCCGGGCCGGAAGCGCTCGCGCTCCTTCGGACACGACTCCACGTAATTTTCAAGCGCCTGCTGGATGCGGGTCGTGAGGGGCTTTTTGGCGGAAGAAGCGGGGGCGGATTTCGCGCGGGAAGCGGCCATGGGAGGGGGCCCGTTAGCGAGTGGCTGCAAAAAAAGGAAGCGCTTCTCGCGTAACGGACCGGCGGTTGCGGTCCGATTTTTCTGCCCTGCGTCAATCCGCGCCACCGGGCATCCACCGGTGGTACAGGGGCGTCGAGGTCCCCGTGCGCTTTCCCGGTCGACGCAAGCACAAGCACTATTTCCCCGTTCACGCCCGCGATCCGCTCCTTCAGGCGGCGGGGCTCGGCGGCCCGCGGACGAAGACCCACGTCGTCGGCGTCGATCAGACCCTCGTCGACATCGACGCCCGCGTCCCCGAGGAGCTCATCGCCCGCTACAAGCTCCCGAAGGCTTCCTCGACGGTGATCGCCGCCGACGTCGCCGAGCGCCTCTACGACGAGCTCCTGAACGACAAGCGAATTTCCTACGAATTCGCCGGTGGAACCGTCGGCAACACCCTCCACAACTACTCGCTCCTTGCCGACGATTCGTCGATCCTCCTCGGCGTCATGAGCGAGGAAATCCGCCTCGGCACCTCCGGCTACCGGTACCTCTCCAACACTTCAAGCCGGGTGAACCTCGATCACCTGCACCCGGTGCGGGGGCCGATCGGGCGCTGCTTCGCGCTCGTGACGCCCGACGGCGAGCGGACGTTTGCGATCAGCGAGGGGCGGATGAACGCGCTCCCGCCGGAAGCGATCCCCGAGGCGGTCTTTGACGAGGCGTCGGCGCTCGTGATCTCGTCCTACCTCCTTCGCTGCGCCCCCGACGACCCGATGCCGGCAGCCACACGACGGGCGATCGCCCTCGCAAAAGCGCGGGACGTCCCGGTGATCCTGACGCTCGGGACGAGGTTCGTGATCGCGGAACGCCCCGATTTTTGGCGGGAATTCATCACCGAGAACGTCGACATTCTCGCGATGAACGAGGAAGAGGCGGAGGCGCTCACCGGCGAAGCGAACCCGATCCTCGCCTGCACGCGTGCCCTCGATTTCGCCGATTTGATCCTGTGCACGGCCGGGGCGACCGGCCTCTACCTCGCCGGGTTCACCGACGACGCCGTCAAGCGGGAGACCCGCTACCCGCTGCTTCCGGGGGCGATTCCCGAGTTCAACCGCTACGAATTCAGCCGCCCTATGCGTCGGAATCGCTGCGAAAAACCGATCAAGGTCTACGCGCACATTTCGCCCTACCATGGCGGTCCTGAGCGCATCACGAGCACGAACGGCGCCGGCGACGCCGCCCTCTCCGCGCTCCTCCACGACATGGCGGCGAACCGCTACCATCGGGCGAGCGTGCCGACCTCGGCCAAGCATGTACGCGAATTTTTGACCTATTCTTCGATGAGCCAGGTCTGCCGCTACGCGAACCGCGTGAGCTTCGAAGTGCTCGCCCAGGCGGCCCCGCGCCTCACGCGCGGGCTCCCCGATCGCGAAGAGGGGCTCGACGACGAGGCCTACTGGGCCCGTTAGTCCCGTCGTCACCCGCACGGGCAAAGAAGCCCGAAGATGAAAAGATCTTCGGGCTTTTCTGCGCCCACCGCGGCGGCACGGCTCCTGCTGCATGGCAGTCACGACCGTTCCACCTTCGGCGCGGTCCCTAGAAAGACGAAGCGCATGCTGCTCTTTTCCCGTGCCTTCCCCCTTGCGATGCTCGTCCTCGCCAGCGCTGCCTGCGCCCACGAAGCGCCGCCCGCGCCCGTAACCGCCACTGCCAACGCAACGCCGCCGACGCCGGCACCGCCCGTCCGCCCGCGAATCGTGGTCGTTTCCCCGAACGTTCGCGTTTCGGCGGAGCTCGCCGAGCTCTGCAAGCTCCGGTTTGACAACGTCGGCAACGCGCCAAAGTTCGACTTTGACGAGAGCACCCTCGACGTCCAAGACAACGCAATTCTTACACAAATCGGAGAATGCGTCACGAAGGGTCCCCTCGCCGGCCGGAGCCTGGAGCTCGTCGGCCGCGCCGATCCGCGCGGTCGTGAAGCCTACAACATGGCGCTCGGCGATCGCCGCGCGGAGACGGTCCGCACCTTCCTCGTCAAGGCGGGCGTCCCCGCGCTCGGGCTCGCGATCACGTCGCGGGGCGAAAAGGACGCCATCGGCACCGACGAAATGGGCTGGGAACGCGACCGCCGCGTCGACATCGTCCTCCGCTGAAGGGGCGCACAACCGCCCCAGGTGGGCGGCTGAAGCGCCCAAGAACGCCCGGAGATCGAAAGGTCTGCGGGCGTTGCTCGTTGGGCGCGCCAAGATCGCGTAACGTTCGCTCACAGGTCATGACATCGACGACAACAGGCAACATCGCCTCCCCCACGCCTTCCACGCTCGACGACACGCGCTCCGGCGTCGAAGCGCTCCTCGGCTTTCTCGCCGCCGACCGACGCAACTTCGCCGACGTGGCGACAGCAATCGCCGCACGCGGAGCCGCCGCAGTGACCCCCCGCCAGCGCGCCGCGGAGCTCGTTGGGGGAATCCAGGGGGCGCTCGGGGGCGACGTCGGGGGAGCCGACTGGAAGGTGAGCGTCGCCGGCTACGTCTTCGCCCACGAGGACTTCCTCCTCCGGACCCGCGGCATCGCGATGAACATCGCCCCGGTGCTTGCCGAGTTTGGCCCAGAAGAGACCGACGAAGTCGTGATGCGCCTCAGCGCGCCGCTGACCGACGCCATCGCGAACGCAGCGGGTGGTGTGCGCTTCGTCTCGATATGCGACGCGAATTCGGATCAGTACCGCTGGGGAGCGATCGCCGCCCGCGATGCCGATGCCGTCGACGAGCTCATCAAGGCGCTGGGCCTCGATGGGTCGGTCGGCCTCACGGTCCACCGTCCCAAAGCGGCGCGCACGCGGGCGACGCCTACCGAGCCGCGGCCCCTTCACCGCCGCAAGCGGGCGCTTGGCGCCCCGCGCACGCGGTTGCCGGCCCCCCAGGACGCAGCCTACTGGGCCCAGACGGTCGCCAAAGCATCGGAAAACATAGAGATTCGCTGCGGTTACTCGGCGACGAGGTCCGTCGGGCAGCGGTTCTGCGCGCTGCTTGCGCGCTATTCGCGCGGCGACGATCTGGCCGAAATTGCAGCGGAAGGGCGCAAGCTCGTTGGCCACGATCTTCCGGAACTCGTCGCGCGTTTTCCGCCGCCGCTTTCCGAAAACGATCCCGAAGGCTTCGACACGCCGGGGCGCGCCTCGATGGTGCGTCTTGCAGCGCTTCTCGTGCTCTCGCGCGCGAGTGTCGCCGAAGCGCAAGCCTTCGCTGACGCGTATGGCCGGTGGAACGCCCCGAGCCTGCTCGTCGACGCGTTCCTCGGATACCTCGGCGCGAAGGTGGAGACGCCTGCGACGGCCGTCGCCTGGCCAGGCGTGTTTGCCCCCCTCTGGGACTGCCTCGCCCCGGCAGGGCCGAGGGGAGACCGAAGCGCCAACATCGAATACTTCCTAGCGTTTTGGCATCGAAAAATGCGCAACGAGTACATCGAGCCGGCCTTCGGCACCGTCGACAACCACTCCTTCATCGGCCATTGGTCGCTGGAAGCGGCAGCCACCGTCGTCGTCGCCAAGATCGACGACTCCGCGTTCCGCGATCATCCCCACTTCCCGAGCGACTTCGCCGACGCGGCGCGCTGACAACGGCTTTGTTCGGCGCGACGCCGGATCGGAAAACGCAAAAAAACCGGGGCGATCCTTGCGGATCCCTCGGGTCTTTTTTCTCGGTTCCTAGAAGCTCAGTGGGCCCAGAAGGCCTTGAGCATCGGGGCGATGAGGAGGCTCA
>DYPH01000215.1 GCA_020720045.1 Sorangium cellulosum
GTTTCGCGAGGACGTGTCGCACTCCGAAAAGGAGATTCCGAGCAGCTACCTAGCTTGGCAGAACCGACGACGACCACCCGAAGCTGCTCGGGGGCGAGGTAGCGCGCCGCTGCCGCACGAAGGGCTGCGGTCGTCACAAGCCGCCGCGCGCCGGCGCGTGACGCCTGCGAGTTCGGTACGCCAAGCTGCCAGTCCTCGATGGCGGCCGCGACCTGCCCACCCACCGACGAGAGGTTTGCGAGTTCCTCGTTGTTCATCGACTCGACGCGCCCCGCGCGCTCCAGATCAGGGACTTCCGTCGTTCGAAGACGTTCAATTTCCTGAAAGATTGTCGCGAGGGACGCAGTCAGCTCGGCACTTCGCACCGACGCCCCGAGCACGATCGGCGTTGGGAGATGTTCCGCACGAAAGGCCCCGTACGCACCATAGGTTGCCCCTTGTTCGACCCGAAGGTGCTGAAAGAGACGGGAAGCGGGCCCCCTTGCGAGCGTGGCGCTCAGCAGCTCCAATGCGGCGCGATCGGGGTCGTCAAAGGTCACGCCGGGCGCAAAGACCGCCACCGGCGTGAGCAGTGCCGGTTCCGAAGAGCCGTCGTCGACGAGGAGAACTTTCGCCGTCCGCTGATGCCAAAAATCCGGGGCTTCCGGCGGCGGCGGCGTTCCGGGGCCCTGCCAGTTGCCGAGTCGCTTCTCGGGGAAAGTCAGCCACTTATCCTCTTCAATGTTGCCCGCCACGACCAGCAGCGCACCGGCCGGGGGGAACAATCGGCGTCGAGCCGCTTCGAGGTCATTCAGCGTGAGCTCACCGGCCGGCAAATAGTCGGCGGGCCACGCACCATTCGGCGGGAGAACACCGGCGATCGCGTAGCGGGCAATCGCGTGTGGGGCGACCGACGCGACCAACTCGTCGGCATGGGCACGTCGCTTGTACCGATTCAGCTCCGCTTCGGAAAAGCGCTTTGAGATGACGAGTTCCGCAAGGAGATCCATTGCTTGCGCCGCGAGTGCGCCCGCGACATGCACGCGCAACGCGTTTGACGAAGAGGCAACCGAGAGGCCGAGGGGGGCCCCATCGGTGGTGAGGGCGTCGTCGATGAGCGCGAATATCGCCTCGTCAGCCGCGCGTTCGCGACGATTCGCCGGGTGCGGCGGCGCAACGAGCGCGAGTTCGGCCAACGGAAGCCGCTTGTCGACGACAAAACGGACGCGAAGCCCGTTCGCGAGCGTCTTCTCGTGGAGCGCGGGGAAGACGAGGGGCGGTGGCGGAACGACCGTGGGTGCTACCGCACGGAACGGCGCATCGAGCGTGTTCGGTGCCGCCCCACAGCCCGCAATCCACAAAAGGAATGGCCATGCGCGCCTCATTGCGCCGCCGCCGCGTCAACGCGCCGTCCGGCGATCGGGGCCCCCGCCTTCGGCGTCACGTACACAATCACCGGCGGACGTTGGCGAACGAAATCAAACCATGCGTTCATTCGCGCTGCCGAAGAGGCATTGATGCTGTCAGACGTCGCCTGAACAATGCCACTCGCGTGTCCGTTGTAGCGCCATGCTGAATAACTGTCGCTCCGCTCTTCAATGGTCTCGAGAGACGAGAGGAAACCGGTCAGTGTAGACCGTCGCGCGGCGTGAAAGTCCTCGCTCGTCACCTGAAAGCGCTTTACGGCTCCTTGGAGAAACTGAGCGAGTTCGTCGGCAGTTGCGCCTTCGGTCCCGGTAGCAATTAGGAAGAGCTCGGAAGCCCCTCCGACGACGTTCAGGTAACTAACGGGGGCTCGACCGTCTCGCAACTGCTTGGAAAAGAAGGCTCGAAGGGCGCTCCGCGTTAGGTACTCGTCGGCTTCGTCCTCCGGAGAATCGCTGTTGAGAGGCCAAGCGAGGAATGCGCACGCAATGGGAACACCGGCTTCCAGGCGAATCGGACCGCGTGTGTCCCAATAGTCGTGATGGTGCAGTGGCTCGGGCAGTGTGCCCGGAACAATGGGACCAAAGTACTTTTCAATCCAGCTCTTTGCCTCGTCGCGATCGAAGTTTCCTACAAGAGTGATGGTTGCATTGTTGGGCCGGTACCAGTCGCGAACGAAGGCCGAAACATCTTCAAATTGAATCTGCCGCGCCGAACCGCGTGTGCCATGAAGTGCGCGATCGATTTCGGTTCCGAGCGCGCCGAAGGGGCGCAACGAGGTCTGTTGCGCCTCTTCGTTTTCCAAGATCTGACGCTCGACGAGGAAGTTCGCCTCCGTGAGCCCCGCCGCCAGGAAACCCATTCGTTCGCTTTCGAGCCAAAGCGCCGTTTCGAGGGCTCGTGCGGGAACGGTCTCTTGGTAAGTGGTCGAAGTGCGCCGCGTCGTGGCGTTCATCGCGGTGGCGCCGAGCCGCGTCAAACGTTCCCAGTGCTCCCCATCCTTCACGTGTTGGGAGCCGCGGAACATCAAGTGCTCGACGAGGTGGGCCAGCTCCTGCTTTCCTGGAGGGTCGCTCTGGTAGCCAACGTCGTAGCGGACGCGCACGGCGACGTTTGGGGTGCTTCGATCGGTCTCCAGGAGCACACGGAGGCCATTCTCGAGGAACACCTTCTCCACGTAGAGGACTGGCGCCTCCAACGGAGGAGCGGCGAATGCGTCTCGCTCGAAGAAGAGCGCCGCCACGAGCGGCCACACCGACAACAAATCTCTGAATTTCATCGCGTCATAAGAGAACGCGGCACCCTCCGAATCAAGCGTCTTTGGGCCGCTCGGCGCGAGCCGCTTGTCGGAAGCGGGCCACTACCCGTGCGAGCTCGCCAAGTCGCACCGCTGCGCGCCCCGGTACGCCCGCTTGGAGAGCTTCGGGCGCGTATTCGGCTTCTATTTCATCGCGTTCTCCGATCCGGCTCGCCGGGCGGAGACAAACGCGTTGCGCAAAGTCGGCGAGCGTCCCCGCCTTGGATCGCGTAGCAGCGCGGCCAATTTCACGCAGGTCTAGGTGCGCTCGCCCCGGGGCGAGCGACGCAAGGTGACCGGCGGTCGTCGTCCCCCAACAGGCGCAGGCGTCTTCCCCCAACCACGCGGAGAATTCTGCATAAAGGGCTGTGCGTGCGACACCGACCTCCAGCGCGTCTGCGGGCAGCCGCAAAAGTTCGAGGGTCCGCGGGGCGAGCGCCCCCTCCGGCGCCACCGCGCGGCTCCAGGTCCCGAGCAGCTGTCCCGTCGGCGAAAATCGCGCCGCCGCCCAGTGGACGACCTCGTCGCGGTAGTTCGCCACCTGACGCTCGGGCGCATCAAAGGGCCACGCGTTCAGTTCCGCGGTAACGCAAACGATCGTTTCATCCACAAATGTCGACGGATATTTCGGTGCAACGGGACGCTTCTTTAACCTCATTCGCCCGTCGGTGGCGCCGGATGCAACGCGAGCTGCCCGTGCCGCAATCTGCGCGTCGACCATCGCCCGAAAGGGGCGAAGAATCGGTTCAAAGCGTTCGCGGCCACCTTCAAGAGCACCGAGTACATAGACCAGTGCTTCAATCGTCGAAACAAACGTCTCTTGAGGCTCGCGACGGATCCGGTAGTCGCTCGGCGCATCGGGCCGGAACGCGTAGCGCGGAAGCTTGGCAAGACTCGGATTTTCCTTCACAAGTTTCTTGGTCTGCGACCACGTACCGTCGACAACGATCAACGTGATCGGCCCCTCCGGCGGGGCGTCCGCCAAGTCGATCGAGCCTTCTCCCGGATAGAGCAGTGCGGCGGGCCGCTCCGGGTCGTTAAGAAGCTTTTGAAAGGTCGAAGAGTGCTCCCAATGCAGGCCTACGTGTAGCTCCGAGTTGGGCAAGCAAAGCGAAGCCATACGCGCCGTGCCTATTGGCATGTCGCGCTCGCGCGGATGCTGCAGAAGAATGACCTTTGTTTGGGTCGGGATTGGGTGGATCTCCCCGCAATAACAAACGGAGCACGGGCGCCGGCAGGCGGGGCAGATCGCGCGATAGACAGACTCTTCGGCAGGCACCATGGGCGGCCCACCTAGCACATTGACAGCCTCACGCACCGTCGGCTAGCGCCCCAACAATGACCTGGCGGCGCCCCTTCGAAGCGATGATCGACGAACTGTCCCACACGCCGGGTGTCGTTGTTCGTGAGGCGCGTTTGGGCCCGCCGACGCCTCGCGCCGTCATCGCCCGCATGGAAGCGATCGCCGGTGCCGCCTGGCCCGACGGAATGACCGAATTTTATTCGGAAATCGGCAGCGTCGATCTCGAGTACGGCATCGACGGCGAAACCAACGGCGGAGCGATTCACATCCCGGCGGTGACCGACGTCTGGGACCACGCAAGCCACGAAGACGAGCTGTGGTTCGACTGGCTCGTTGAGGAAAACCCGGACCACCCGTTCACCCGCATCCGGCCCATCGACCGTTTCGTTTCGGAAGCGTACGCAGTCCTCTACCCGGTCCCGACCGACGGCTCGGCAAAGGCGCCCGCCTCGGTCCACTACCACTACTGCGGCGAAGAGCTCGTGCCGACCGACCTCAGCTACAGCGAGTGGCTTGAACTCCTCCTACGGTCCAGGGGCGCCCTCTATTGGCTCAAGCTCACGCTCGGCAAGTCGACCCGCACGACGTGGGTGGAAGCGAACCTTGCGCGCGTCGCCGCCAAATTTCCGAACTTTGACCCGGCGAGCATGAGCCCGCCGGTCCCGAAGAAGGAGATCCCCCTCTAGGTAGCTGCTCGGAATCTCCTTTTCGGAGTGCGACACGTCCTCGCGAA
>DYPH01000091.1 GCA_020720045.1 Sorangium cellulosum
CTAGGTTCGCACAGGGGCGGGCGCGTGAGCGCTTTGCTAGTAGCTCATCTCCGCTGGGCGTCCCCACCACTCGGAGTGGGTGAAGCAGACGTTTTCCGCGAAGGGGAGGCAGGTCCGGCGAACTTCCCGGTTGAGGAGGGCGATGGTCGGCCTATCGGGCTCCTCGGAGGGGTGGCAAGAAATCGCATAGCCGGTTTGCGGGTTGAGCAAACGCTGCGGCCACTCGTCGTTGTTTCGGGCGGCGACAACCTGGGAAAGCGCCAAACAGACCTTGGAAGGCGGGACCCACTCGCCCCGAGTGGCGTCTTGCCACTCGTTCGAAAGATCGAAGGCTGCTTCGGACGGCGGGAAGTAGCAGCGGTAGGTTTGGCGGGTGGCGAGCGCAATAAGCACTGGAATAAACGTCGGAACGGCGCTGGCGACGGCGACGGTGAGCGGGCGCCGCCACCAGGCGGCGATCGGATAAATCGGCGGTGCGTCCATCGCCGCGCAACCGGCGTCGCGCGCGACTATTCCTCACCGCCTTTGGCGGTTCCGGGCGGAAGCGCAGGTACTACCGGGGGAGCGCCCCCGCGCCGACGGTGACCCGAAGGAAGGAAGGCGTTTGAGCGTTTCGTAGCAGCGTATGGGTGGCGACTTTGTAGTCGCTCGGCTTTGCCCGATAGATGTCGCAAAATGTCTGCGGGTTTCGGTCAATGAGCGGGAACCAGGTACTCTGCACCTGCACGGCGATGCGGTGCCCGGTGCGGAAGGTGTGGGCGACGTCGGGGAGCGCGAAGCGGACGAGGGTCTCCTCGCCGGGGACGAAAGGCTTCGGCTGCATCAAGCCGCTGATATCTTCAGGTTCCTTCGTATTTGTCCCCAAGAGACCGTGCGGACGCCCCGAGCTGCGAAACTTCCCGCGCATCACCTCGGCACGCACGAGCTGTTGAAAGCCCCCCATACGGACGCGGAGCGGGTTCGGCTCGGGATCGGCAGCGTTCTCCGGATAGACGTCGATCAACTTCACGATGAAATCAGCATCGGTCCCGGTGACGGCCACCTTCAAAAGGGCTTCGATCGGTCCGTCTAGGGTGACCTCAGTCGTCAATGCTGGCGATTGGTAGAGCAAGACATCGGGGCGCCGGGCGGCGAAACGCTGATCGTCACTCATGTATTCTTCATCGATGCGCTCGCTTAGGGCCGCCCGGTAGGGGACCGGCTTCGACGGATCGCTCACGTAGCTATCGCGCCCTTCCGGCCCGGCGGGCATCGCGGGAGGGGCGCTCGAGAGGCCGCCATTTTCTCGAAAATACAGGACTTCTTCGCGAGCCCCCTTCGGCGGCCAGTGATCGTACTGGCGCCATTCGTTCGTCCCCGTCTCGAAGATCCACGCCTCGACCTCCTTCCCGGAAGCTGCGGCACGCCCCTTCAGGGCGCGCTCGAAGAACGGGGCCTCGATCATGTGCTGGTAAAAGGCCGAGGTCTTCTGCCCGAAGGAGATCGCGCCGAGGCGATCGCCATCGTTGCGCGCCCAGCCGCCGTGGCGCCAGGGGCCCATCACCAGCGAATTGTGTGGTGCGAGCGCCCCCGCCTCGAAGGCGCGGTAGGTCGCCAGGGCGCCGTAGAGGTCCTCCGCGTCGAACCAACCGCCGACGGTGAGGACCGCCGGCTTTCCGGTTTTCCCTGTATTTTGCACGTAGCGCGGCCGCGGATCGCGGGCCCGCCAGAAGGCGTCGTAGGTGCCGTGATCGAGGAGATCGTTCCAGAATGGGACGTTCGCCAGGTACTTCTTGCCGGCCTGTTCCGGCGTCCCGAGCGCCAAGAAGTAGTCATAGACGTCGGCCTGGGAGTGCTCGAATTCCCATTTGGATTTCGTGGTCGGCTCCGGGCGTGGACGCCCAAAGTTCACATAGAAATCGAAGGAATCCGCATAGAAGAACGCGCCGTTGTGGTGAAAGTCATCCCCGAGAAACCATTCGGTCACCGGCGCTTGCGGGGAGACTGCGGCGAGCGCCGGATGGGCATTGATGGCCGCCTGGGCCGCGTAGAAGCCGGGATAGGAAATCCCCCAAAGCCCTACTTTTCCGTTGTTTTCCGGCACATTCTTCACGAGCCAGTCGATGGTGTCGTAAGCGTCGGTCGCTTCGTCGATGCCGGTCCCTGTCGTTGCGGGCGGCCGCACGTCGACGAACGTGCCGCCGGACATCAAACGGCCGCGGACGTCTTGATGAACGAAGATGTAACCGCTCGCGACGAGCCCGGGGGACGGCGCAAACCGCCGCAACATACGCGTATTGTTTCCGTCGACGACGTTGTCGACGCCGTAGGGGGCGACCGAATACGGCGTCCGCGTCAGCAGGATCGGGAAGTGGCGCACGTGGGCCGGATCGCGGCCAGCAACCTTCGGGACGAACAGCTCCGTGTGGAGCGTCACGCCGTCGCGCATCGGGATTTCGCGCTCGTATTTCGTGTAATGCTCACGAATCACGCGGGCGAGTTCCGCGTCATCCTTGATGTCGCCGGTGAGCGGCGTGTCCCGCTCGGTAGGCGCAGCACTCGGCGAAGCGGCCGGCGTCGGCGCGGCGGAGGCGGCACAACCGGCGCTCGTGGAGGCGGCAAGCGCCCCGAGAACCGCCACAAATAGACACGAAGATCGGGGAAATCGCATCGCTGCGGTATACACAGATTCTGGCCGGCACGCCGCGCCGAAAACGGCGGACGCGCCCCCCGGTTTCCGGAGAAGCGCGTCGTCGATCGGTACGGGTTGCGTGTTCCGGGTCAGCGGACGAAGACGTAGCCGAAGGCTGCGGTCGCCTTGTCGACGGCGGCGCAGGTGGCGATGTTGCCGGTCGTCGAGGTATTGAGCGCGCCGTTGCACGGGGCGCCGGTGCCGCCGATGCCGATCCAAGAATCGGGCGATCCGCAGTCATTTTCCTGGTTTCCGACGATGCCGATGCGCACGGAGACCTGGCTCGCCAGGGAGAACCCTTCCTGGTTGCAGTTCAATTGAAGAGACGGCGCCGCCATCAAGCCGAGCCAAGAGGCGCGCCCGAGGTTGGTGGCGACGAAGGTGTTCGGCGTGAAAATCGCGGCGAGCGAGGCAGACGCCTTCGGGATCTTCACCGCCCGCGTGACGTTCGCGTCGACGATCGCGACGCGGAGGTCGGCGAAGGCGATGTCGTTCCAGGTCGCCAATTTGGCTTCGCTTTTGTCGAGGTCGGGCTTGTCGGTCGCGAGGAGGGTGGTGTTCGTCCAGAGGGGCGCCGCGTAGGTAAACGTCTGCTTGGCGCCGTCCGCCTTGAGGGCGAGGGGTCCAGCCACCGCCATCGCTCACCATGTCGCAGTAGGCCTGGAAGCTCGGCTTCGCACCGGCGCCGTCCGGGTCGAGCGTGTAGACGCCGCTCGCGATCCCCGGCTTCCCCGCCAAGATCGATTTGCAGGAGGTCGGAAGGACGCAGACGTTTCCGGTGCAGACTGCACCCGATCCGCAGTCGGCGCTGGCGGCGCAGGCCTTTCCAACCGCGCACTTCGTCGCACAAACACCGCCGCAGTCGACGTCGGTTTCGCCGCCGTTCTTGATGCCGTCGGCGCAGGCCGGGGCCGCACACGTGCCGTTCGTGCAGACGCCGCTGCCGCAATCGCTCGCTGCGCCGCACGCCTTGCCGTCGCCGCACTTGGCCGCGCAGGCGCCACCGCAGTCGATGTCGGCTTCCGCCCCGTTCTTCACTGCGTCGTCGCAGGCGGCGACCGCGCAGGCTCCGTTCACGCAAACGCCGCTGCCACAATCGCCGGCCGCGCCGCAGGCCTTGCCGTCGCCGCACTTGGCTGCGCAGGCGCCGCCGCAGTCGACGTCGGCTTCGTTGCCGTTTTTCACCGCGTCGTTGCAGGCGGCCGCCACACAGGCGCCATTCGTGCAGACGCCGCTCCCGCAATCGGTCGTGGCGACGCAGGCCTTCCCATCGCCGCACTTGGCGGGGCACGCGCCACCGCAGTCGACGTCGGTCTCCGAGCCATTCTTCACACTGTCGACGCAGGCCGGCGAGGCGCACACGTTTGCCGAACAGGCGCCGCTGGTGCAGTCACCGGCCGCCGCGCAGGCCTTCCCATCGCCGCATTTGGTCGCGCAGCTGCCGCCGCAGTCGACGTCCGCTTCGGCGCCATTCTTAACGGCGTCCGTGCAGGCCGCTGCCGCACAGACTTTGTTCGTACAAACGCCGCTCGTGCAGTCTTTCGTGGCCGCACAGGCCTTCCCATCGCCGCATTTGGTCGCGCAGGTGCCGCCGCAGTCAATATCGGCTTCGCTGCCGTTCTTGATACGGTCAGTACAGGTCGGGGCCGGGGTTGCGTCGACGGTCCCGGCATCGACGACGCCGGTATCCGTTTGGGATCCGGAGTCTTTTACGCCGCTATCGGCGACTCCTGCATCGGTCACTTCAAGCGTGCTGCTGTCTCCGCAGGCGGCGATACCGGCGGCGGTCGCTAAGGCGACCCACAAGAAATTGATCTTCTTCATTGGTGTTCCCCCCCTCAAATGGGAACGCCCAAAATGAAGAACGCGCGCCTCCCGTGCAAGAGGGGCGCGCGAACGATTAGGTTGTCTCTTTCGGGACGAAGTTCGTCCCAAAGGGGAATTCAGCGAACAAACACGTAGCCGAACGCCTTCACTTCCTTGTCACCAAGGTCGCCGCTGGCGCCGCAGATCGCGCCGTTGCCGACCGTCGCGGTGATGGCGGCAGCGCAGGCGGTCGCCGATCCGCCAAGGCCGATCCACGAGTCGGGCGAGTTGCAGTCGCCTTCGTTGTTGCCGAGGATGCCGAGACGGATGTTCGCGTAGTTGGCGACCGAGTTGGAAAAGCCTTCGCGGTTGCAGTTTACCTGCAGCGACGGCGCCGCCAGGATGCCCTTCCGGGAGGCGCGACCGAGGTTCGTCGCCGAGAAGGCGCCAGCGGCGTAGACCGCGTTAAGCGACGTCGCCACCTTCGGAATTTTCACGGCGCGCGTGACGCCACCGTCGACCAGCGCGAGACGAACATCGGTAAACGCCGTCTCGTTCCAGGACGCGAGCTTGGCCTCGTTGAGGTCGAGGTCGGGCTTGTCAGCGGCGAGGAGGGTCGTGTTCGTCCACAGCGCAGCCGCGTAGGTGAACGTCTGCTTCGTCCCGTCGGCCTTGAGGGCGAGGGTCCAGCCGCCGCCGTCGCTCACCATGTCGCAATAGGCCTGGAAGCTCGGCTTTACGCCGGCGCCGTCCGGATCCAGCGTGTAGACGCCGCTCGCGAGGCCGGGGTGGCCGGCGAGGAGCGATTTGCACGAGGTCGCGAGTGCACAGATGTTTCCGGTGCAGACGCCGCCGGTGCAGTCGCTGCCGGCGCCGCACGCCTTGCCGGTCGCGCACGAGCCACAGACGCCACCACCACAGTCGACGTCGGTTTCGGCGCCGTTCTTGATGGCGTCGGCGCAGGTCGGCGCGCTGCAGGTGTTGTTCGCGCCGCAGACGCCGCTCGAACAGTCGGCGGCCTTCCCGTCGCCGCACTTGGCCGCGCAGGCGCCGCCGCAGTCGACGTCGGCTTCCCCGCCATTTTTCACAGTGTCGGTGCACGTCGGCGCCGCACAGACGTTCGCCGTGCAGACACCACTCGTGCAGTCGGCAGTGACGCCACAGGCCTTGCCATCCGCGCACTTGACCGCGCACGCGCCGCCGCAGTCGACGTCCGCTTCTCCACCATTCTTGATGGCATCGCTGCAGGTGGGACCGGTGTCGGCCTTTGCATCGCTGGCGGCATCGGTCGCTCCGCTGTCAACGGGCCCGCTGTCGGCCTTCGCGTCGCAGCACGGAAGCAGGTGGTCGCGCGGGGGCAGCGATTTGTCGCGAGGAGGGCCCGTCCGTCGGCGTCGAGCAGCAATTTCGCCGGCAGCGTCGACGCCGGAGACGGCGGGCCCCATCGGCGAGGAGCCCAGCTTGAAGGCCGCGCACGCCGGTCCCGCGATACCCCACACCGCGACAAGAATGTCACGGGGGTGTCGAATTTCACCGATCGCCGCAGCGCAGCATCACAACGAAAAAGACAAGAACTTCCGAAGATATCCTCGTCTCCGATGCCTCTCCGTTCAGTGGTACGACCATGTGGGATACGACAAAACCGTTGGACGGGGCCAAATTCGCGCTGTACCTCCGTTCGCCGATGACCTCCGCGAACGTTTCTACGCAGCCGAGCCTCGCCGCCGCCGATCCCGAGATCGCGGCACTCATTGCCGACGAAAACCTCCGCGAGCACGAAACGCTCCGGCTCATCGCCAGCGAAAACTACGCGTCCCAGGCGGTCCAAGAGGCAGCCGGTTCCGTGCTCGCGAACAAGTACTCGGAAGGGTACCCGGGGAAGCGTTACTACGAGGGGCAGCAGGTCATCGACCAGGTCGAGCGCCTCGCGATTTCCCGCCTCCAGGCGCTCTTTTCCGCCGACTACCACGTCAATGTGCAGCCCTACTCGGGCAGCCCGGCCAACCTCGCCGTCTACGCCGCGTTCTGCAAACCGGGCGACACGATTATGGGTCTCGGTCTCGCTGCCGGCGGCCACCTCACCCACGGCCACGGCGTCAGCGTCACCGGGAAGTGGTTCCACAGCGTCTCCTACGGCGTCCGCGAGAGCGACCACTGCATCGACCTCGACGCCGTCCGCGCCCTCGCGAAAGAGCACAAGCCGAAGCTCCTCTGGGCGGGGACGACCGCTTACCCGCGCATCGTCGACTTCGCCGCCTTCCGGGAAATCGCCAATGAAGTCGGTGCGATCTTCGCGGCAGACATCGCCCACATCTCCGGCCTCGTCGCCGCGGGCGAGCACCCGTCGCCGTTTGGCCTCGCCGACGTCGTCACCTCGACGACCCACAAGACCTTCCGCGGCCCCCGCGGCGGCATGATCTTCTGCAAGCCGGAGCACGCGTCCGCCATCGACAAGGCGGTCTTCCCGGGCCTCCAAGGCGGTCCGCACAATGCGGCCACCGCCGGCATCGCTGTCGCCGCGAAGGAAGCCTCGACCGAAGCCTTCAAGGCCTACGCGAAGCAGGTCGTCGTCAACGCAAAGCACCTCGCCGAAAAGCTCGTCGAGCGCGGCTTCCGCGTCATCACCGGCGGCACCGACAACCACCTGATTTTGGTCGATGTCACGCCGAAGGGGATCGCCGGAAAGCCGGCCGCCCAGGCCCTCGACCGCGCCGGCATCGTGCTCAACTACAACGCCGTCCCCTTCGATCCTCGCAAACCGTTTGATCCTTCTGGTCTGCGGATCGGGACGCCGGCAATCACTTCCCGCGGGATGGGCATCGCCGAGATGGATCGCCTCGCCGCCTGGATCGACCTCGTCTGCCAGTCGCCGAGCGACGAAGCCCTCCTCGCGAAAATCGCCGGAGAGATCAAAGAGATGTGCAACGCCTTCCCCGCTCCGGGTCTTCGCCTCGGAAAGGGGCAGACTTGATGCGGCTCGGGCACGTGGCGGCCGCGCTCGCCCTGAGCGCCGCCTTCACCGTCGTTCCCGGTACGGCATCGGTCGCCTACGCCGACACGCCCCTCGTTGGGGAGGACGGCACCGTGACCGTCCCCCACTTCGTCCGCCCGCGGGCCGTCGCCGGGGACGTCGTCCCTGACGTAGAATTCGTGAAAAATTGGCAGGGTACGAGCTACGGGGCGATGCTTGCCCCCAAGGAACTCGCCCTCGACAGCGAAGGCGGCTTCGACCTCATCATCCACCTCAATGGCGCGATGATGACCGAGAAGGAGTGGCGCGCCGCCGGCGTCAATGCGGTCGTCGCTTCGATTGCCATTCCGACGATCGTCGGAACGAGCGGCTACTCAACGATGCTCGGTCAACCGGGCTACGTCGACCATATCCTCAAAGAGACGGTCCACTGGCTCGGCAAGAACGGCAACCCGGATGCGAAGAAGGTCAATCGCATCGGCGTCGTCGCCTGGAGCGCCGGTTTTGGCGGCGTCGGCAAGATTCTCGGCGCCACGAATGCCGGTAAACTGGTCGATTCGGTGATCCTCCTCGACGGCTTCCACGCCGGCTACGTCGACCCGAAAACCCACCTTCCGAAGAAGGGGGGCGAGACGACCCCGTTCATCGGGCTCGGCTCCGACTACGTCGACACGAGCTCCCTCGATCGCTGGAAGACCTTCGGCGAAGCGGCGATGAACCGGCAGAAATTGCTCGTGATTACGCATGCTTCGATCCTCCCGCCCGACTACGCCTCCTGCGGCGAAACGACCGGCGCCCTCTTGAAAATGCTCGGGGTCGGAAAGGTCGCGACGAGCGATCGCAACGAGCGGAGCATGGAGATGAGCTACGCCGCCGACTCCGGCGACTTCCACGCAAAAGGCTGGAAAGGGGGCGGAAAGCACGACCACATGGATCAACTCCATCTCGTCGGCGACCTCGCCCGCGCTTACCTCGCCCCCCGCTGGCACCGGACGCTCCCCGCCGGATCTTCGATCGCTTCAAAGTAGCCGAAGCTGCCGCCAAAAAAGAAAGACTCCTCGCTCGTTTGCGGGGAGTCTTTCCTGTTTTTGGAGCGACATCAGCCTCGTTTGATGAACTCGCCGCGGTGCTCGGGATGCTCGTTCTCGAAGGCCTGCAAACTCTCACGCGTGATCATCACTTCGATCTCGCCCTCTTTCGTGATGATCGATTGACAGCCGAGGCGCGAGCTGGCGCGGACGTCGAACGCCTTGTCGAGGATGTCGTTCTCTTCGTCCTCGATTTCGGACAGCAAATGGCCACCTCGGAGCACGTAGAGATGACACGTGGAGCAGGCGCAGACACCGCCGCAGGCGTACCCTTCCGGCGCATCGATCGCCTGCGCCGCCTTCAGAAGATTGGTGCCGACCGCCGCTTCGGTTTCCCAGACGGTGTCGAGTCCGGTCGCCCGGAAAATCAGCTTAGCCATGTTTGATTACCGTGCTCCGTGGCGCGCGTGCGCCTCTTCGATGCCGAGGGCCGCTTCCACGGTCGCCTCGATAGATCCGACGTCTTTTCCAGCAATTGCCGTCGCAATCGCGCGATTCATCCGGGCTGCTGCGAAGCCCTTCGTCGCCGCGTCGAGTTCGTCCATGCGAAATTTAATCTTCGATGCGTCGTCGCCGGCTGTGGAGGCAAGGAGCGCAGCGAGTGCCGCTTCAATGCCCTCTTTCTCCCCAGCTTCGAGGAGATCGGCGTCGACAACAATCGCTTTTTGGGTCGCCTTTGCGAGGCGCCCGGCCTCGACCCGATTCTCCAGTAGCCGACGCAACCGGAGATCAGCCTCGCCATGATCGAGCGCATCCAGCAGCATTCTTTCGACAGCCTCGTCATCGAGGCCGTAGCTCGGCTTCACGTCGACATGCTGCTCTTTGCCGGTCGTCTGCTCGCGCGCTTCCACCGTAAGGAGGCCGTCGACGTCGACGCGGAAGGTCACTTCAAGGCGGGCCATGCCGGCAGCCATCGGCGGAATCCCGGCGAGGGTGAAGGTGGCGAGGCTCCGGCAATCGCTCGCGATCTCGCGCTCCCCTTGCACGACGTGCAAGACGAACCCGGTCTGGCCGTCTTCCTGGGTCGTGTACACCGACTTAGAAGCGGTCGGAATCGTTGTATTTCTAGGCAAGATCTTGTCGACGACGCCGCCACCAACCTCAATGCCCAGCGAAAGCGGGAGGACGTCGAGCAGGAGGATCTCTTCCTTCTCCCCCTCCCCTTCGAGTTGGTGGGCCTGGAGAGCGGCGCCGAGGGCGACGACCTGGTCGGGGTCGATGTCCCCCAAAGGCGCCTGCCCGAAGAGGGCCTCGACGTAGCTCCGGACGTAGGGGACGCGGGTCGAGCCGCCGACGAGGATGACGCCATCGAGCTCGCCAACCTCGACGCCGGCGTCGCGGACCGCTCGGCGACAAGCCTTTCCGGTGCGCTCGAGGAGCGGCTTGACGAGCACGTCAAAGCGCTCGCGGGTCACCGTCGCGGCGCTCGCCGGCGCGTCGACGAAGGGGTTCGGAACGGTCACCGCCTCGGCGTCCGTCAAACGATGTTTCGTCGCGCGGGCCAAGTCGAGAAGGACGCGAACCACCGCCGGCTTCTTACGAACTTCTTCCGTAAGCCCAAACACCGTCGCAAGCTCGTCGGCAAGGAGGCGGTCCATGTCGTCGCCGCCAAGGGCGCTGTCGCCGCCCGTCGACTTGACCTGAAACACGCCATCGTCGAGGACGAGCACGGTCACGTCAAAGGTGCCGCCGCCGAGGTCGTAGACGGCGAAGAGCCCGTCCCGTTTCGCGTCGAGCCCGTAGGCGAGCGCTGCCGCCGTCGGCTCGTTCACCAAGCGGAGTACACGGAGACCGGCAAGCTTGGCAGCGTCCTTCGTCGCCTGACGCTGACCGTCGTCAAAATAGGCGGGCACGGTAATCACCACACCACCGACGCTATGGAGCTCTTCTTCCGCGAGTTCTTTGAGGTTTCTCAAGATCTCCGCGCTCGCCTCAACGGGCGTGATCGCCTTGCCGTGGACGGAGAAGCGGACGACATCGGGCCCCTCCGCCTCACGGGGGAGGAAGGCATACGGGCCGAGTCGCCGGGTCTCCGGGTCGTCGGCGCCGCGGCCCAAAAAGCGCTTCACGGAGACAAGCGTCTCCTGGGGGTGCGCCTCAGCGAGCCGCTTCGCGCGGTCGCCGACAATGACCGCCCCATTGCGTGCATAGTGCACGATGCTCGGGACGAGCGCCGAACCGTCGCAATCGGCGATCGTCTCCGGGCGACCATCACGCACATAGGCGACGAGGCTGTTGGTCGTTCCGAGATCAATGCCGATCGGTCGCGGCTTTGCTTTCGGATCGAAGATATCAAGAAGCATCATTGATTTTTACCGACTTTTCCGAAACATCTTCGAATTCAGGCGTCGTCCCACTCGTCGAGTGTTGCCGTCGCTTCTTCGAGGAAGCGGCGGTAGTAGCGCAGCGAGCCGAGGTGAACGAGGGCCGGTTGCGCGTCCAGCGGCGAAGGGAGGACGCCAGAAAAAAGCGCGGCAAGGGCCGCTTCGGCGTCGTTGCGCTGCGCGCGGATCTCAGCGGCGAGCGCTTCGACGGTCGCGCGGTCCTTCGACGTCCGCGCTTCGGCGAGCGCCTCCCGTTTTTCGAGCATGTCCATCAGGAAGGCGGCGGTCGGCTTCGGTTCGTGCCCGTCGCCGGTCGCAACGCCGGCTAGTTGGAAGAGGAGTTCGGCGCGCGTGACCGGGTCGCGAAGGGCGCGATAGCCTTCGTTCGCGAGCGTCGATTGTTCAGCAAGTGCGCGACGTTCTGATGGGTCTGAAGCGGTATCCGGATGGATCGTCTTGCCGAGTTCCCGCTGGGCACGCTCAAGCACCTTGAGGTCGAGGGCAAAGGTTGCCGGAAGGCCAAAGAGAGCAAACGGGGTAGGCATCGGGGGACTCAACGGTGGCTCGGGTCTTTGCGGGCGAGAACGGAAGCGCGGACCCAGCTCGGGAGAGCCGCGTCCGCGCCGAAGGGTCGACTTTCCGGAGAACTAGACCGAGAAACTGGTCCCACAGCCGCAGTTCGACTTCTCCTGCGGGTTCGTCCACTTGAACCCTTGGCGCATGAGCGTTTTTTCGAACTCAAGCGTCGCCCCGTTCAAATAGACGAGGCTCTTCGGATCACAGAGCACCTGCACCGCTGTGCCGTCGGCGGCGGTAAACCGGTAGACGTTGTCGCGGCCTCGCGGCGCGCCGTCGTGAAATTCAATCACGTAGGAGAAGCCACTGCATCCGCCACCACGAATACCAACCCGTAGCGAAGCATCCGGAGTTCCACGCTTTTTCAGGTGGGTCGCGATCGCTTCGATGGCAGACGTCGCCACCGAAATCGACAGCGTCGCCGGCTTCTCCGGTGTCGGCGACGGGGGGCCCAGGTCGACGGGGGCTGTAGAATGGGCTTCGGCTGCGTTCACTTGGCCCCCTCGGTGACCGCCTTTTTCGCGGCCTGCTTGGCCCGATAGTCGGCGATCGCGCTCTTGATGGCGTCTTCGGCGAGTACGGAACAGTGGATCTTTACCGGGGGAAGATTCAATTCAGCGACGATGTCGCTGTTCTTGATCGCTTCCGCTTCGTCGATGCTCTTGCCTTTGATCCACTCGGTAGCGAGCGAGGAAGAGGCGATCGCGGAGCCGCAGCCGAAGGTCTTGAACTTCGCGTCCTCGATGACGCCGTTCTCGCCGACCTTGATCTGCAGGCGCATCACATCGCCGCAGGCCGGTGCGCCGACGAGACCGGTGCCGACGCTGTCGTCGTCTTTGTTGAGGGTGCCGACATTGCGGGGGTTTTCGGCGTGCTCGATGACTTTGTCGCTGTAGGCCATGGTATTGACTTCCGAATCAGAGGAAAAAGGGCGAAAGAAGAAAGATTCAGTGGGCCGTCCACTGGACCGAATTAAGGTCGATTCCTTCTTTGAACATTTCGTACAGCGGAGACATGTCGCGGAGCTTTTGGACCTTGTCGATGACGAGGTTCGCCACGAAGTCGACCTCCTCCTCCGTATTGAAACGGCCGAGCCCAAAGCGAATGCTCGAGTGGGCGAGCTCGTCGCCGACGCCGAGCGCGCGGAGCACGTAGGAGGGCTCCAAGCTCGCCGAGGTGCACGCGGAGCCGGAGCTGACGGCGACGTCCTTGATCGCCATCATCATCGCTTCCCCTTCGACGAAAGAGAACGAGAGGTTGAGGTTCCCCGGGAGGCGATCACGAACCGAGCCGTTCAAGTGCACTTCATCGAGGGCGCCGGTGATCTTCTTGTGGAGGCGTTCCCGGAGGGCGAGGATCTTGGCCGAATCGGCCTCCCCCTCTTCGCTCATCATCTGTGCCGCTTTCCCGAAGCCGACAATTCCGGGAACATTGAGGGTACCCGAGCGATTTCCGCGCTCGTGACCGCCGCCGTCCATCTGGGCGGCGAGGCGCACGCGCGGCTTTGAGCGGCGGACGAAGAGGGCGCCAACGCCCTTCGGGCCATACATCTTGTGGGCGGTGATGCTCGCAAGATCGACGTTCATCGCTTGGGCATCAAAGGGGACTTTCCCAAGGCCCTGGACGGCATCTGTGTGGAGAAGTACGCCTTTTTCCCGCGTAATCTTGCCGATTTCCGCGAGCGGCTGCACCGTACCGATTTCGTTGTTCGCGAACATTACCGAGACGAGGATCGTCTGGTCGGTAATGGCCTTCTTGACGTCGTCGGGGTCGACGCGACCGTCTTTCGCGACGGGGAGGTAGGTGACCCGGAAGCCCTCCGCTTCGAGGCGCTTGCAGGTATCGAGCACCGCCTTGTGCTCGAGGACCGTCGTGATGATGTGGTTCCCCTTGTCCTTATAGAACTCGGCGACCCCCTTCAATGCGAGGTTGTTCGACTCGGTAGCGCCCGAAGTAAAGACGATTTCCTTCTCACTCTGCGCACCGACCAACTTCGCAATTCGCTCACGGGCGTGGTCGACCGCTTCTTCGGCGACCCATCCGTAGGCGTGGTTGCGACTCGCCGCATTCCCGAACTTTTGCGTAAAATACGGGAGCATCGCTTCAAGGACGCGCGGATCGACCGGCGTCGTGGAGTGATAGTCCATGAAGATGGGGAACGAGAGCGCCATGGGGGAATCCTCAGAGGGGGTGTGCGCGAAACCCGAGAACAAGCTCAGGAATCGGCTTCGATGCGTGGCAATCGTGAGCGTCGCTGTGATGGGCGTGCAAATCGCAGCTTTTGCAGTCGGAGAGGAGCCGTGCCGGCTCGCAGACGTCGCCGCAGGTCGACAAGTAGTCGAGACTCGCGCCTAGTTCGCGTTCAAGAGCACGAAGTTTCTCGATTTGAGTCTTCGTCTCCGCGAGCTTCGCTGCGTAAACAACCCGCATCTTTTCGGTCGCGAAGTTGGCACTGCCAGCCGCTTCCCACTCGCGGACAATCGTTTGAATGTCGGAGAGGGAAAGGCCGAGGTCTTGAAGCTTGGAAATCCACCGAATCCGCACGAGTGCATCGCGCGCATACAGGCGGTAGCGCCCCTTCGAGCGACCGGCCGGGCGGAGGAGTTCGAGCTCCTCGTACAGATGGATCGCGCGGACCGTCTTCCCCGTTTCGCGCGCAAGATCGCCTACTTGCAGAAGAGACTCTGCGGCGCTAACGGCATCGGATAGGAGGGGAAGACGGGGGGGCATGGGCATTTCCGGCGGGGTGGGGGGCGCCGCTCGGCACCACTCTCACCCTTGCGTAAGGGTTACTGCCGTGTAGGCCCGCCGGTCCCGAAGCGTCAAGAGGGAAGTCACACGTCGCACGGAGGCCGGTCGTCGCGGACGCGGAGGCACAACCTGTGTATCTTCCCCGCGGTGACGCTGGACCCGAAACAACCCCCTACTGCGACTGCCCCGGCGAAGGCGCCCATTCCTCGTGCGGTACCGCGACCGGTGCGCCCTCTGCTGCGACCGGCGGCGGTGCTGCCGTTCTCGCCGATTGATGACGACGACGACATCGCCACGGCACCGATCCGCATCCGTCCGCCGGCGCCGACGATGCCGCCACCCCCCTTTGCGGCTCTCCCCGAAGAGGTGGAATTCGATCTTGAGCCCGACCCGGAGCCGATCGCGGCGTTTGATGCGGCGCTGCCGCCACCCGCAAAATTGCCGGCGTTGCAGCTCGACGCCGCTCCTGAGCGGAAGCCTTCAGCAGCACATGCGCCCGTCACGAGCGGACGGGCCGGTGTTGAAGTGGGAAGGCCCCTTTCGCCAGAACAGATGGAGTATGCACGCATTCTCCGCCGGGCATGGTCAACACCGTTTGATCCGAGCGTCTACAAAGAGCTCTACGGGTTTGCCGTCGCCGTCGAGCGGTTTGATCTCGCGTGGCGTGCCCTCGACGTCTTGATGGTCGTAGGCGCCCCCAATCGGGACCAGGTCGCCTGGCTCTTGGAGAATCCGCCGCCGGAGCTCTCAGCAATTCCCGAGTGTTTTCAGGAAGATGCGTGGTCGCTTCTCGGCGCAAATGGCCGCGATCCGGTCCTCACCTCGCTCCTCGGATGGACGGGTGCCGCGTGGGCGCGCGCGGCGGTCACGCGCGGTATGGAATCTGGCCGGCGCCCGACGGTCCATCCGGGCCTCACCGGCTCCCACTCGAACCTCTTCCCGTTCCTCCACGAGACGACCGAGCGCGGCGCGAAGCTCCTGGGCCTCTCCCCCCCTCCCCTGCTCGTCGGAGGGCTCCAGGGCCCGCCTTTTTCGCTGGCTCTCGACCCTTGGGGCGCCCTTCTCGTCAGCCTCCCGTCGGCGGACGCTCGCGGCGAAGCGCTCTACTTCGATCTCCTCGTCGCGCTCGCGTACTTGCGTGCAGACCTCACGCTTGCGGCGCTCGCACCAACCGCCGATACGCTCCGGTCCCACGTCCGTGCCGCCCTCGGACGGAGCCCCGAACTCCTCGCCTTTATTGACCCTTCCGAGCAGGAGCCGGTCAACCAAATCCTCGTTCACGCGGCGCGTGATTGGGCCGGCAATCTTCCCGACGTCGATGCCTGGCTCGCCACGAGCCGCGAGGTCGCCTTGCGCGGCGCGGTGACCCTCTGCGGATCGGTGCAAGATGCGCAGATGGCGCTCGGCGGCGTCCACAACGGCACCGGTCACCCCGCCCTCGCCCGCCTTTTCCCTTGGTTCGTCGGAGCCGAGCACGGCGAACTCCGCAAGCGGCTGAAGGTCGCCCTTCCCGGCCCCGACGCGACCATCACCCTGTAGGCAATTTAGAGGGAAATTCCGGCGTTTTCGTGGACGATGCGCTTGACGGTGGCGAAGAATTCTTCGCCGCGCCCCTTGTCGTCAAGCCAGGAGGCGCCGTCGTAGGAGAAGTGCCAAGCGCGGTCTTTCGCGGCGAGCCAGAGCTGCTTCGTCGGTCGCTGGGTGTTGACGATGCAGCGGAGTCCGCCGGCGAAGGTGATCGTGATCACGTCGCCGGCCCGCTCGCAGTCGACCTGGTCGGGGTCGATCTCGGCGAAGAGGTCCTCGAGGGCACGGAGGGTTTTCTTCGCAGTCGCTTCGTAGTCGAAGTCGGTCATCGGGCTCTTTCTAGCGATCTAGCGATAGATCAATTGAGACGGAGCGGAAGCTCCAAGGTGAACGGTGCGATCGCCGCCTCAAAGACGGTCCCGTCGGGGCGGTACATCTGGTAGGCGCCGCGCATCTCGCCGCGGGGGGTCTCGAGGACGCAACCACTTGTATATTCGAAAGCTTCTCCCGGCTGGAGGAGAGGCTGCTTGCCGACTACACCCGGCCCTCGGACCTCCTCCACCTTTCCGCTTCCATCGGTAATGATCCAGTGGCGGCTACGAAGCTGCGCCGGGGCATCGCCAGAATTTTCAATACGTATTTTGTAGGAAAATACGTAGTGGTGAGCGGTCGGCGACGACTGCTCGGGGATGTAGTTCGACTCGACGTGGACGGCGATTCCCGAGGTCTTTGCGGCGCTCTTCGGCATGGGCGACCGATAGCGGCGGTTCCCTTCGCCGGCAAGGGGCGTGCGACCGCGGGCCGTTTAGGAGAGCGCGTAGCGCTTCAGCTTCTCGTAGAGGGTGCGGAGGCCTATCCCTAGGTGGGCCGCCGCCGCCTTGCGGTTTCCGCCGACCGCTTGGAGAACCTTGGAAATTTGCTGACGCTCAAGCGCCTCCAGCGGGAGGAGTTCGTCGTCCGCCCCCGGCGACGGCAGGCGTTCCGGAGCGACCGGTCGCCCATCGCCGACTAACCCAAGCGTGAGCGCACTGAGGTGGGGCCCGTCGGCGAGGATTTTCGCGCGTTCGAGGAGGTTTCGGAGTTCGCGAATGTTTCCCGGGAACGGGGCCGCAAGCAGGGCCTGTTCGGCATCTTTGGTAAGTGAGAACGACGGACCGAGAAGGTGGCGTGCGAGCGGAAGCAGGTCTTCACGACGGTCACGGAGCGGCGGCAACGCGATCGGAAATACTGCGAGTCTGTGATAGAGATCTTCGCGAAAACGCCCTTCAGCGACGAGCGTCCGAAGATCGCGGTGGGTGGCCGAAATCCAACGAACGTCGACGGTAAGAGTCCGCCCGGAGCCAAGACGTTCAAAAGCTTTTGTCTCGATCACGCGCAGCAACTTTGCCTGTGTGGCGGGCGAGAGTTCGCCAACTTCGTCGAGGAAGAAGGTCCCTCCGTGGGCCTGTTCGATCCGCCCTTTTCGGGTGGCCACCGCCCCCGTAAACGCCCCTTTTTCGTGGCCAAACAGCTCACTTTCGAGGAGGGACTCGGCCAACGATGCGCAGTTTATCGCTACAAATTGAGAAGATTCGCGCGAACTGTTCCTGTGTATGAACTGCGCAGCAATGTCTTTCCCGGTCCCGCTTTCACCGTGGAGCAGAACGGTGGCCGATGTGCTTGCGACCTTCCGGAGCGCACTCACCACCGGAAGCATGGACGGTGCGCCGTAGGTAAGCGCGATTTCTTCTTGCCGATCGCCGGTCGGTTTTCTCCCCTTCGATGGCCCAGGGAAGACTCTCGGCACGGCCTGCTCCGACGACAAAATCGCGGCGCGCACCCGCTCGCGAAGAATCGCGAGGCTCTCTAGCGGCTTTTGCAGGTAATCAAAGGCACCTTTTCGCATCGCTTCGACGGCATTTGGGACATCACCAAACGCGGTAAGCACGATCACCGGCGTCTCCGGGAATCGGAGACGGGTCGCCGTGAGAACCTCCAATCCGGAAGCACCCGGCATGCGTAGATCGGTGAGAACCACATCGAATGAATGGGCACATTCAGCAATAATTTTAAGCGCATGCGCCCCATCAAGCGCCAGAACGACCTCGTGTTCCCGGGCGAGCGCATCGCGCAGAAAGAGGCGGACGCCGTCATCATCTTCGGCAACGAGGATTCGCGTCATCGGTTCCTCCGCGGGAGAGACAGACGAAAACGCGCGCCCGCATTCGTGGAGCGGTTCTCGGCGGTGAGCGTCCCGCCGTGCTGGTGGGCGATGCGCCGTGCGATCGCAAGTCCAAGGCCGGTGCCCCGCGTATGGGTCGTAAAAAAGGGCTCAAAGAGCGCTTCGTGGTCGCCGGGCCCCATTCGGCCGGAAACTGCGGCGGGGAGGCCGGGACCGTCGTCGCACACCTCGAATACGACAGTATCGGCCTCCGAAACGACGGTCACCTCGACGGAGGTTTTCGCGGCCAAGATGGCGTTTTCAAGAAGATTTCCGAGAGCACACGCGATGCGTGCACCGTCGACGACAAGGCGCTCCGAGGCCGCATTGGGCCCGAGCACGATGCGCCCTCGCTCGGCGGCGGAGAGCCGTTCCGCGGCCGCCGCGTAGAGGTCACCGACGGCGACCTCGGCACAGTCCAACGGGGCGTCGCGGACGAACGCAAGCAGCGCCGCCGTAAGTCGCTCCATGCGCGTCGCTTCGGCGATCACGCGGGCGACGCGATCCCGAGATGAACCGCTAACTTCATCCGTTTCCTCGAGATCTTCGGCAAAGAGCTGCGCGTGGCCTTTCAGCGACGCGAGCGGATTCCGGAGTTCGTGGGCCATCACCGCAGACATTTCCCCGAGGGCGAGCAGGCGCCGTTGGGCCTCGGCCTGGGAGGCGCTCCGCGCGGCGGCTTGAATGTACCTTACAATCATTGCGGCGCTCCCAAGCAGAACAATCACAGCAAAGGCGCCGACGAACCCCGCGCGCGTGAGCGTCCCGCGCAACGCCGTAGCGACGTGCGGGGTGAACTCGACGACCAGCAGGGGCGGGTCGCGACGAGGACCTTGTCGAGGTGGTCCCGCCATCGGCGGACGCCCCGCGGGCCGGCGGAAACTCGGCTGCACGATGCGCACCCCCTGGTCGGCGACCCGAAACGAAGGCGCCGCGTCCTCAAGCCGCCCGAGCTGGGGCGCCCCCGCAGCGAACACTTCGCGAGGCTCTTCGGGTGGCCTCGGAAACGGGTGAGTGTCCGGCCGGTCATCCAGCGGTCGCGAACGGACGGGCCCCGGTTGTAGCGGGCCCGCCGTCTCTCGCGACGCCTCGTCCGGGCGATCCGCCGGCGGTCGCGAACGGACGGGCCCCGGTTGTAGCGGGCCCGCCGTCTCTCGCGACGCCTCATCCGGGCGATCCGCCGGCGGTCGCGAACGGACGGGCCCTTCGATAAACCCAATGTATGTAACACCTTCCGGCCGAAACTTCTCCAACAGGCCTTGCAGCTTAACGTCCGACGTCGGTCGTTCCAGGTCGTCGTCAATCGCCCGGACGATCGCCTCCCCTTCGCCGCGGAGGAGCGCCTGGGAGGCCCCTTGGAGGCTCAACGCCGTCGTTGCCGTCGTCGCGACGAGCAAAATTGCCGCGACGAGCGCCAACAGCACCGCTCCACGAGCGGCACGGTCCCAAGGGGTGCCACGAAGGGCATGGTGGCACGTTGGAGGAGGCTACCGAGCAAGGAATCCTCAGCTGGCGACCCGGGAGACGAACCACACGCACCCAAGGAGGGCGGTTCCCGTCGCCAGAACTCGGACCGCTTGATCTTGCCTTTCGGCGGTGAGCACCCGGCGGACGGCCAGTCCGAGGGCGAGGCCCGGCAGGACGACCGCGAGCTGGCCGAGCTCAATGCCGGCATTGAAGCCGACAACGCTCGCCACACGCCCCGTCCCGACAATCTGCATCTCTGTAAGCGCTCCGGCGAAGCCGAGGCCATGAACGAGCCCGGACACGAAAACGAGCGCGCCACGAACCGCGAGCGTCCGTGTATCGGCCCCTGGCAAGCGGGGCCCGCCGTCTTTTGCGACGCCGCTGCCCGCGTAATTTGCCGCCGCCGCAGCGATCACCGTCGCGGCGATGAGCGACTCAACGACCACCGGCGGCACCCGGGCGAGGCCGCCAACGCCGGCCAGGGCGAGCACGAGCGCAACGCTATGAGCCACCGTAAAGGCCGTAAGAACGCCAAGTATCGCACGGAAGGGGCGCGGTCTGCGTGCAACGCCGAGAAGAACCGTGAGCAGAAAAAGGAGATGGTCGAACCCACTGCAAATGTGGAAGAAACCGAGCTGAATGAAGTCGAGAAACAGGTGATATTTGGAGCGAAAGAAGGCGTGCGTTGGCGCCGAAGGTCGCAGGACCGCAGCTTCATTCTCCGGGCGCGGTCCGTCCTTGCCCCGCGAGGCACGAATGGTGAGTTGACGCTCGTCTTCGGTCGCTCCAAACAGATCTGTTTCGACGCGAACATCGATCGGCTCGACAGAAAAATCGAATTTAAATAGCAGAGTCACATGCCGATGATCGTCGGCCTCTGCGCGGACCACCACGGGGACGAATACCCCGCATTCGCCGCCGTTAAGCAGCCGAAATCGGCGACCCGTTTCTGCAAGCAATGCCGTCTGATGGGTCACAATCTCGGAATCCGAGAGGCTCCCATCACGGTCGTCGTCGTTCCGAGCGTCGAGGGCAGCTACCGGGACAGAAACGACGACGAAGGCCGATTTTCCTAAGATATTTACCGTACCCTGCTGGGCCGGCATCATGTGGGCGTGCGCGTCCTGCGGAAAGGAAAGCGCACATCCAAGCAGGATCGCGAGGAGAATCGGCCAAGCCTTCAAAGCGGCTTCCCTTTGAGGCAGCGCTGAATGAAGGGGTAGGCATCGGTGATGTAGTAGTGATACGTCCCCGCCGGATACTCGGGGGTCACACCGACGCGGCCGTTGCAGTCATCGAGGTCTCCACTCCCCGAGACGTACTCGAAGTCTTGCGTGAAGGTCCCCATCGGGAACGTCGAAACCGACGGGCGACCGGCGTCCGGATTTGCCTTCTTTTGCCAGCTCGGAGTGACCTTTTTAATCGCGGAAGTTGCGTCGGAGGCCGCCGAGTACCCATAGCGGGCATACATCGGAAATCCGTCCATCGCGAACCCAACAAGAATCATCGCTTGTCCCGCCTTCGCGATGGTCGTTTCCGGCATGCCATGGTAGTGGTACTGGCCGTTCGGCTGGACGTGGGCATTGTTTTCGTCGGTCCCGAAGACAAACGCGCCGCCCATCGCCTCCAGGTTCCACGGGTCGCGACCCATCGCGGCGACGCAGCCGCCACCGGGGGCGGTCGAGGTCGCCGAGCTGGCGCAGGTGCCGTCGGTCCCAGGATCAAACTTCACCGAATTGAGCGCATAGCCGTAGGGCTGTCGGGTGAGCGTCGTGTTGCTCGCGGCGACGGTCCCCACCCGCGGGAACGCGATCGCGAGGTTCTGGGCGGAGATCGGCGTCGCAAAATCTCCGGAGGTCACCGCGTGATCGGGAATCCCATTTCCAGTGAGATTTCGGACACTTGACGTACACGTCCAGGTCGCTTTGTAGGCAGAGTTGACCTTCGCGCTGCTGTTGAAGCCGGCAAGAGCGAGCGTGCACGGATCGGTCGAGGCGTCCCCGCCGCTCGCGTCGACGGCGGTCGAGGCGTCCACCGCGCTCGCCGACGCGTCGTCCCCGCCGCAGGCAGCGAGAGGGGCCAAGACGACGAGGCAAGCGGCGAACGTAAACGAGTGGAGCGGGAGGGTGGGCGTAGGTTTGCGCATCACGCCCCCCACGCACAGTCGGTGCCAGCGGAGCTACGTCGGAATTGTGCGGGCAAACGCCGCCCCGGTGCGGAATCCGCAGTCTACGGCGCGCATCGGCGTGCGGAAATCGCAGCAACGTCGAGGCAATCGAGAAAGCGCGTGACCGCCTCCCACTTTTGAAGCTGCTGGGCCCGCGTTCCAAGGGCGTCGTAGGCGTGGATGCCCCCGGGCACGACAAGCAATTCCGCTGGAGTTTCAGCTACTTCCAGCGCCTTCGCGAGGCGCCGCGATTGATTGAGCAGCGGATCACGCGTTCCACAATCGATGAAGAAGGGCGGAAGCGGGCGCTGGGCAACGTAGCCATCTTCGAGCCAGGTGAGCGGGCTCAAAAACGGGTACTCTGCAAGTTTCTCGGTCACCTCGGCGAGGCCGCGCGGGTAACGACCGAGCGCGTAGGCCTGGGCGGAGCGGTGGGCCATGCGACGTGCGTACGGTTTGATTTTTGGCCGCGCGAGAGAGGCGCATCGATCGGTGAGATCAAGGAGGCCGTAGGTGGCGACTACGCCGACGAGACCACGCCCGGCGCCCTCAAAAAACTCGGCAAATTCAGACTTTTCGTCGCGGCGCGATGCAAGGAGCGCGAGCGCCGTCACGAGGTTTCCCCCCGCACTCTCCCCGGCGAGAAGGAACGGCTTCGGTGCGTCGCCGCCGACCGCGAACGTGATGGCGCGAATCGCATCTTCAAGCTGGGCGGGGGCAGGATGCTCGGGGGCAAGACGGTAGTCGGGGACAAATACCGTGTACCCTGCACGCGCATACCGGAGCGCCATCACACGATGGGTCTCTTTCGAGAGCATCTGGAAGCCGCCGCCATGGACGTAGACGATCGGCGGCCGCACGCCATCGGACTGCGAATTTGCAGGCCGGTAGACGTCCATTCGGTGCGTTCGAAGAGGCCCGTAGGGGACGTCCTTCGTGACCTGAACGGCGCCGAGAGCCAGTTCGCCGGTCGGAAACATGTAACGTGCACGCGTATAGCCATGCACGAGGCGGTCGAGGACGCGCGCCCGAAGGCGCGGCGGGACTAGGCCATGCTCGGCGAGGTCACGGCGAAGCGTCGGCAGCGAAGCAAAGAGGGCGCGGAGGTCACGGAGCCGTTGGAAAGCCATCGAGGGAATCTACGACGATCCCAGGAGAATGCCGCACAGATTCATTCGGACAAGAGGGAGCGCGCAATCACGATGCGCTGCACTTCGCTCGTCCCTTCGTAGATCATCGAGACGCGGACGTCGCGGAGATGGCGCTCCGCGGGGAACTCCCGGGTGTAGCCATAGCCACCGTGGATCTGCACAGCTTCATTGCAGATTTTCCAGGCGTTCTCCGTCGCGAAGACCTTCGCCATGCTCGCCTCTCGGGAGAACGGCTTCTTCGCTTCCTTGAGCGTCGCCGCACGCATCGTGAGCAGGTGGGCAGCATCGATAGCGGTGCGCATATCGGCGAGCTTCCATTGAATCGCCTGGAACTCGCCAATCGATTTCCCAAAGGCTTTGCGATCCTTCGCGTAGGTCACGCTCTCGTCGAGAGCGGCGCGAGCAATGCCTAGCGCCTGCGAAGCGATGCCGATGCGGCCACCGTCCAGGGCCATCATGCCGATCTTGAAGCCGCCGTTCAGTTCGCCCAGCAGCGCGCTCGCGGGGACGCGAACTCCGTCGAGTTCGAGGGCGACGGTGTTTGAGCCGCGGAGGCCCATTTTGTCCTCTTTACGCCCGATTCGAAGGCCAGGGGTGCCGGCTTCGACGAGAAAGCAGGTGAGCCCCTTCCCGCCCGGGTGGATCGTTTTGTCGCCGGTTCGCGCCCAAACCACGAAGACGCCCGCGTAGGCGCCGCTCGTAATCCACTGCTTTGCGCCGTCGAGGACCCAGGTGTCACCGTCGAGGCGCGCCGTCGTCAGCATGCCGCCAGGGTCGCTCCCCGCGCCCGGCTCCGAGAGCCCAAAGGCGCCGGCAAGGTACTCACCACTCGCGAGCTTCGGGCAGTACTTCTGCCTTTGTTCTTCGGTGCCGAATTGGGCAATGACCTCGCCCACCATGTTGGTGACCGCCATGGTGACCGCCGTCGATGCGCAGGCGCGGGCGACCTCCTGCATGGCAAGCGAATAGCTCACCACCCCCGCCTCCGAACCGCCGTAGACGCCCGGGACGTTCACCGCCAAGAGACCGAGATCCCCGAGACCTCGGAGGATCTCCGCGGGGAATTTCTCCGTCGCGTCGATCTCCTTGGCCTGGGGGAGGATCACCTTCTGCGCGTAATCTCGGGCCGCCTTCTGAATCAGCGACTGCGTCTCGTTCAGATCAAATTCCATGGGGCACCCGAGTTGCGTTCAAAGAAGAGTGGTGGCGTGGCTCAAAGGGACAAGGTCGTCTTGGCGACCCAGCCCCCCGGGCTCGGCGTCTCGGCGCCAACGAAGGCACCGGCCAGGCAGTCGGCCTTTTCGGCCGCCTCTTTCGAGGTCACAGCGACGCCGGCCGCCTGGATGCGCCCCTTCTTGCCGTCAGGTGCAACATACACGGTGACGGAAAAGCCGTGGGCCCCCGCCGTGCAGGCGGCGACCGCCTTCGAGCCGGTGACGGTGGCAGGCACCTTGTCGGCGGCCCAAGTGCCGGCGGGCCGCGCATCATGCACGTCAAATCCGGTGGAAAAACGGGCTTCTGCCTCGTCCCCTTCCTCCGGTGACGGCCAGTGGACGCCGCTCAATTGGTCGAGCATGCACTTTTCCGTGACGCGATCGCCGAGGTCGCCCCCTTCGATAAAGGCATATTTCGTCGACCCGTCGTGGGCGATGCGGACGAAGAACTTCACGTCGCCGGCGAGCGTCTCGACGCGCTTGGAGCCGTTCTTGAAGCAGTTCATCATCGCGTCTGCGGTGCCGTCGAAGGCCTTTTGGACCTTTGCCTTGTCGACGCTCCCGAGCTCCTGGTGCATCGATGGCGCGTTCCCGTTGGCGCGCGGCTTCGCCGTCTCCGTCGGAGTCGCGTCGGTCGTCGGCGCTTCCGCCGGCTTTCCGCCGCAGCCGAAGGCGGCCGCGACGAGCCCGAGACTAAGCGTGCAAAATACAGCTTTCATCGTTCCGATCAGCCTTTGAGGAGGTTGGCGGCGATGACGATGCGCTGGATTTCGCTCGTGCCTTCGTAGAGTTCCGTGATGCGTGCATCGCGGTAGTTGCGCTCAACGGGGAACTCGGTGCTGTAGCCGTAGCCGCCGTGGATCTGGATCGCCTTATGGGCGACGCGCGTAGACATTTCGCTGGCATAGAGCTTCGCCTGGGCGCTCTCCATGCTGTGGCGGACGCTCTTGTCGGTGACCGCCTTGTCCTTCAGCGCGGCCGCGCGCCAGGTGAGGAGGCGGGCTGCATCGAGCTCGGTCCCCATGTCGGCGATCATGAATTGAATCGCCTGGTGCTTGTCGATGGTGACGCCGAAGCTCTTGCGCTCCTTTGCATACTGCACCGACTTTTCGAGAGCCGCCTTCGCGATGCCGAGCGCCTGCGACGCGATGCCGATGCGGCCGCCGTCGAGGGTCGCCATGGCGACCTTGAAGCCTTCGCCGACTTTGCCGACGACGGCGTCGTCCGGGACAAAGCAGTTTTCAAAGAAAACCGTGCACGAGTGGGCCGCCTTGATGCCGAGCTTGTGGTCGCGGGCGTTCTTCGTGAAGCCGGCCGTTCCGCTCGGGATCACAAACGCCGTATGCTTCACTTTTCCGGTCGTCGGATCCTTCTCGGTGATGGCGAAGAGAATGATGTAGTCGGCGTGGGGGCCGTTCGTGATCCAGTTCTTCGCGCCGTCGATGACCCAGCCGCCGTCAACTTTTTTGGCAACGGTTACCATGGTTTGTGCGTCCGAACCGCTCATCGGCTCCGTGAGGCCGAAGCAGCCGAGCTTCTCGCCGCGGGCTACCGGGGTGAGAATTTCCTTCTTTTGTTTCTCGGAACCAAACTTGACGAGCGGGTCGCAGAAGAGCGAATTGTTTACGCTCATGATGACGCCGGTCGACGCGCACGCAGCGCTGATTTCTTCCATCGCGAGCGCGTAGCTCACGTGATCCAAGCCGGCGCCGCCGTACTCCTCGGGGACGGCGATGCCGAGGAACCCGAGCTCGCCCATCTTGGCGACCAGTTCCGCGGGCCAACGCTCATTCTTGTCCAATTCTGCGGCCTTGGGGGCCACTTCCTTGGCCGCGAAGTCGCGTGCCGTATCCCGAATCATTCGCTGCGTCTCGGTGAGCTCGAAGTCCATGGAGCCGCTCGATAGCGCCAAAGAGGGCGCGAATGAAGGGGGTGGACGCGAAAGCGCAGATGTTGCGGCCGAAGCGATCGCTGGAAGGGAACGTGAGGCCCGTTAGGGGGCGGGAAAGCGGGCCGCCACGCCGGCAACCACGACGGCGACGAGCTCCTCCAGATAGGCGCTATCGACTGGATTTTCTGCAAAAAACTGCCGGTGACAGACGGCGGCAACGGGGAGCTGGAAGAGCAGATCGGCCGGGACATCGGCGGCGACCTCCGTGCAACGCGCGACGATGCCGTCAGGGATCACCCGGCGGCGAGACCGGAGCGCCTGCTTGACGGCGACGACGTCGGGGTCGTCGGCCTCCGCCCAGAGCATGCGCCAAATGCTGCTCCCGCGCGGCGAGGAGAGCAGGCGCACCGTTTCCCGCAAGTAGGCGAGGATGTCTGCTTCTCGGCCGCCCCCCTCCCTGAAGAGGACACGGCGTCCACGAAGGGGCGACGCGCGGCGCGCTACAAATGCTCGCCGAAGGTTCAGGCGATGATCTGCTCCTTCAATGACACCTTCCATGCGACGGCGACCCTCCTCGTCCTTTCGCTGCCGCTCCTCTTCCTGCTTCGCAAGCCGCCGGCCGACGCCAAAGTCGAGGCGGGCCACTGAGCGCCATCGCCTGGAAATTTCCTCACAGAGTCTTGCTCTTCGCTTTCCGTCGTTTCCTGTAACCAAATAGTTGCACTTCGCCACAGATGCCTTAGATAGGCACGAGCCACGCGCTTCACGCACTGCGGCAGATTCGGTTCGCCGGTCTGCAACGGGGGCGGAGGACAGTCGCCTATTCCCCCCTTGTCTGACGCGGAAATGTTCCCCTAACCGCGCGCAGGATCGACCGGTTCTGCACCGACAGACCGCCTTTTTCGAGGACGCCATGAGAGCACTCTCCCGCCTAGCCTTCGTCACCGCCACGTTCGTTCCGAGCATCGCCCTTGCCCAAGCGGCGCCGACCCCTGCCGTTGGGGGGACGACCGCCCCGACCGTCGCCCCGGTGTCGCCGCCGCTCGTCGAGAAGGACCTCCTTCGCGCGACGCCGGGTGGACTCA
>DYPH01000092.1 GCA_020720045.1 Sorangium cellulosum
TTCGCGAGGACGTGTCGCACTCCGAAAAGGAGATTCCGAGCAGCTACCTAGGGACGCTCCTCACGTTTGCCCCCGTCGCTGTCGTCGCGAGCCCGTCGGCGTCGCCGCGCGCCGCAACTCCCCGGGTCGACGCTCCTTTGGTCGCGATTCAGGAGACGCGCGTCCGTGAGGCGCTCTCCGTGGGTCTGGACGTCGGTCGGAGCGGCGGGCAGGGGATCCTTTCCCCCTCCATCGGCCTCTTCCACCTCCACGAACGTAGCGATGGCATCTTCACGCGCGGCCCCGACGGGAAGGTTCGTGGCGGCGTCGGCGCCATCGTTTGGCTCGGCTACGGCGGCGAGTTTCGTCTGCTGGCCCCCCAAGACGGGCCCGTCGGCGGGCAAATCTCCGGAAAAGCGAAAGTTTCCGTGCTCGGGGACGCCGGCGGCACCAGCTTTGAGGTCGCTGTCGGCGGGGCGCGACTCCCCGGCGGTAACGTGCGTGCAACCGGTTCCGTCGGTGCGTCGATGAGTTTTCTCTATGCCGACATCGGCTACGCCTACCAGATCCCCCTCGACGGCGGCACGCGCCCCTTCGGCCTCACTTCCCACCAGTTTACCCTGCGCGTCACCCTCCCGATCGCCAACGGACGGACCGAGCGCACGGAACACGCTGTGCTCCAGCGTGCGCCGTGATCAATCGTCATTCTTGAACGACTTTCCGCCCCGCGACTTCTTCTTTGCGCCCGTCGCCTTCTTCTCACCGATCCGTCGCTGAACGCTGCCATAGGTCGGTTTTGTTGCGCGTCGGCGCTTCGGGACGACCATCGCCGCCGCCAGCAGTTCACGGATCTTCTCCCAGGCGTCGTCGAGATTCTGGGATTGATCCCGCGTCTTCTGGCTCGAAATTAGCAGAGCACCATCCCCGTCGAGCTTGTTCTTTGCGAGGGTGCGCAGCCGCTCTTTCGCCGCTTCTGGAATCGTCGCATTCGCCGAAAACGGAAAACGGAGTTCCACCTTCGAGGAGACCTTGTTCACATTCTGACCGCCGGGGCCGCTCGCGCGAACGGCGGTAAACCGCACCTCGTCTTCGCGCACGACGATGCCTGCAACGGCGAGCCGAACTCCCGGCGGGAGCTCCACTAAAAGACGCCCCCAAAGGTTACTGTTGCGCCTTGCGTCGAGAGGTTTGGCGCAATGTTTTGGACGGTGAACCCGCGCGTCGTCATGCCCGACGGCGCATCACCGCTCTTCCGAATGGGGTGAAAGAGCAGTGGAATCAACACGCCGGCTGCCGTTCCCGTTGCCGCTCCGACGAGTACGTCGCTCATGTAATGTTTGTCTGCCGCAATTCGCAGATAGCCGACGAAAGCCGCAAGGGAGAACCCCGTCGCCCATACGTAGGGCGTGTACCGATAGCCCCGCATTTGAGCGACGGTGCCAGTCGCTGCCGCCATCGAAAAGGCAAGTGATGTATGTCCCGAATAGAAAGAGAGATTTTCGTCTGCAGAATTGTAACTGGTCGACGAGGCACCGACGGCTTTGTTGCGCACGAAGGGGCGCTCGCGTGCGACAAAGAACTTGGTTCCCTGGTTGAGAGCGGCCGCAACAGTGGCGACTTCCGTGACGATCAATGCGTCTTTCCAGAAATAGCTCGGTCGGTTCGCGTCCTGCGAAAGGAACGCAAGATTGCCGTAGGCAAGGGCCGGGACGAGGAGAAAGCCGTTGAGGTCAGCGAGGAGGCCAATGCGCTTCTCAGCCCCAGGAATCCAAAGGGCGTTCCGTACCGATTCGTCGAAGGAATTCCGGGAACACCACCGGCAGCCGCCCGACGGAACGAGGGAACTCTTTGCCAGTTCGCTGCCGATCCAGAGCGCTCCGAGCCCTCCCGTCACGGCGAGGTCGACAGGCACGTTGACGGAGAGTTCGCGGGGGGCCGTCTGGGCCGAAGCCGCTGCGGGCGCGAAGGCCACTGCCGCGAGCGCACAAAGGGCGGGGAAGGCGAGACGCAGCTTCATGAAGGCGCGAAACCTAGCGCGGAATCGCCAGTGCCCGCGCGCGCAAAACGCTCGTGACAGGTCGCGTTGCGATCGCTTTCCCGTCGCCGGTAGAGAACCGCTAGGACCGAGCGCCTCGCCATGCCGCCGTCCCCCACGCCAATGCCGATGCTCGCATCGCGGGTCACGCTCTTTGCTCCCGGTGAACGGGCCGTTCTGCATGCCGACACGCGCATCGTTCTCGACGTCAATGTTGTCGTGATCTCGTGGCTATTCGCGGTTCAGAAGCTCGGCGCGCCTCCGACAGGTGAGCAATGAGCTTCCCGCCCCGTTTCCGAGGCGCGCTTCTGCTCTTCTTCGTCGTTGGCGCTCACACGCTCTTTGAGACGACGCGAGATGCCCTCTTTCTTGAGCGCATTCCCGCCGCACGCCTCCCATGGATGTATCTTGCACTTGCCTGCTTGGCGCTCCTTCAGGGGCTCCTCCCCCGACGCCGAGCGCCTCGTGCCCCCCACCAGGCCTTCCTGGGACGGGCGGCGCTTGGGGGGCTCGCTGCGCTCACCTTTGCCGCGCTTGGCGCCCGCCTCGGCCCGACTGGCTTTTATGCGATGTACCTGTGGGGCGGCTGGTTTGGGCCGCTCGTCGTTTCCGAGGGTTGGCTCGTCGTCGGAAGCGACCTCCGCGGCCATGATGCAAGAGTGCAGCTTGCACAGATCGGCCTCGGCGGCATCCTCGGAGCGACGTTTGGTGCCCTGTTGGCGCGACTCCTCCTTCGGCCGGAACAGACGACAATTCCATTGGTTTTGGTCGCCGTTCTCTACGGCGGCGCGGTCGTCATGGCAGCGACCGATGGGCGTGCGGGAGCAAACGGCGCCCGCACCGAAGATACCCCGAGAGCGCGGACAAGGCCGTCGTCCCACGTACAAGCCGGCGGCTTTGCGGGCGTCCGCGATGCGCTTTCGCAGCCCTATCCCGCGCGGGTCGCACAAACGATCTTTCTCAGCTTTTTTGCCCTCACGCTTTTGGATGTATTTTACAAAGGAACCCTCGGTACCGCGGTCGCCGCCGAAGACCGTACGGCGATCCTCGCCAGCGTTGCGCTCGCCGGGAACGTCGTCGCCGCGCTCCTTCAAATCGGTGTCGCTCGCATAGGTGTCCGTTTTCTTGGGACGATCGGTCTCGCCCTCGTGCTGCCTCTCGTCCTTGCGCTCACGACCCTCGGCTGGGCGCTTACCGGCGCCCTCTCGCTGCTCATTGCCGCCCGTGTCATCGACGCAAGTATGCGATTTTCCGTGCAACGTACATCCAATGAACTCCTGCTCCTCCCCCTCGAATTGCGGGTCCGCCAGGCGCTAAAACCCCTTTTTGATGTGCTTTTGCAGCGTGTTGCCCAGGCGCTTGCCTCCGTTCTCGTCCTTGTCCTCCTCGCCTACACGCCACGCTGGGTGGCCGCTTCGCTCCTGGCGGTCGCGTGTGCCGCATGGTTCTTTTCGGCGATCGCAATACGTGCACCCTACAATCGTCTCGTGGCGCGCCCTTCGCCGAGGAATCTTGCCGAGCGGCCAATCGGTCCCCCTCGATGAACACGAAGCCCGTCGCCACGGCCCGCCTCTCACCGGGACGCAACTCTGCGTCGCGGTTCCGCGCACGATTTCTCCTGCCGTTTCGGCGCCGCCCGATGCCCAAGTTCGCTATCGGGTTCTTGAAATCGCCGATGGTTGGTCCCAAGGAGCGCTACGTGTCCACTATTACGAGCAAGCCGACGGCACCCCGCGCGTGGCCGGTCTCGAACGGAACTGACCGGTGACCGCCCCTCTCGAAGGGGGCCCGTCCCCTGAAAATACGCCAGCAGTCGCGAACGGACGGGCCGAGCACGATCGCTGGGCGATCTTCGCCATTCGCGACGTGCGTTTCTACCTGTTTGTCCGCGCTTTCTTCATGCTCGGCGTGCAGATGCAGAGCGTCGCCATCGGATGGCTCGTCTACGAAAAGACCCGCACGCCGCTCTCGCTTGGCCTCGTCGGGCTCTTTCAGTTCCTCCCCGCCGTCGTCTTCTCCTTCGTCGGCGGGGCGCTTGCCGATCGCTTCGAGCGTCGCCGGCTTCTGCTCGTCGTTCTGCTTGGAATTGCAGCCCTTTCGCTTACGCTCTTTCTCCTCACGGGGCTTTCGCAGCTCCCCATAGGTGCGATCTACACGGTTCTTTTCCTACTCGGCATCGGGCGCAGCTTTAGCGGTCCTGCCGGCCAGGCGCTCGTCGCCAACCTCGTCCCGAAGACGCTCTTCCCGCGCCTTGTGGCAACCGCGTCGGTCGTCATGAACGGCGCGATTCTCGTCGGCCCCTCGCTCGGTGGGCTCCTCCTCGGCCTCTTCTCGAAGCAACATCCCGCCTGGCTTCACGGGGGAGGTGGCGCGAGAGGCGTGTTTTTGCTGGTCTTCGTGCTGATCTCGCTAGCGGCGGGCCTCGTCGCAGCGATGAAGACGGAGAGCCGCGCTGAGGGCAGCGGCGAGCGGAAAAAGGTGGATATTGCAACCTTCTTCGCCGGCCTCCGCTACGTCTTCGCGAACCGCGCCCTCCTCGGCTCGATCAGCCTCGATCTCTTCGCGGTGCTCCTCGGCGGCGTCGTCGCGCTCTTGCCGGTCTTCGCCAAGGACATCCTCCACGCTGGGCCGACCGAACTCGGCCTCCTCCGCAGCGCCTCCGGTGCCGGCGCGCTCGTGATGGGGCTCGTCCTCGGCGTGTTCCCGATCCGCCGGCGGGCCGGCGTGCTGATGTTTGCCAGCGTCTTCGCCTTCGGCCTGCTCACGATCGCCTTCGCGCTGTCGCGGAACATCATGATTTCCGTCATGATTCTCGCGGCACTTGGCGCGGTCGACATGGTGAGCGTCGTCATCCGGTCGACGCTCGTCCAGCTCGAAACTCCCGACGCGATGCGCGGCCGCGTGAGTGCGGTGAACATGATCTTCATCTCCGCCTCCAACGAGCTCGGCGAGTTTGAGTCGGGCGTGACCGCCGAACTCTTTGGCGTGATCCCGGCGGCGGTGTTCGGCGGGATCGGCACCTGCCTCGTCGTCGTGCTCTGGATGATCTTCTTCCCATCGTTGCGAAAGTTCGATCGGATGGAGAGCGCCAAGTAGCTAAAACAGAAGCAGAATGCGCCGGTCAAAGGACCTCAAGCGCCACGGAATGACCCCGTTTGAGGCCCCTTTGAAGGGGCGCGTTGGTAACGGTCTCCCCATGGCACGCCGCAGCCCCCGAACCGTTCTCGCCGGCCTCGTGCTGGCTGCGGGCGCGTCGCTCTACCTATTCCGTGCCGACGACACGCGGCTCGTCCCTCTTCTGCGCGTTGGCGGTCTTCCGGCGGTCGCCGACGGCCTCCACGCACTTCGGTGCACCTTGCATGCATCGGTCCAGCTCCCGGCGCCGGTCCTTGGGAGCGGGGCCGACCTCGCCTTCGGGCTCGCTCTCGGCATGGTCCTCGTCGACGCTGGCGCTGCGATTCAGGTCGCTGGCGCAATCCTCGTCGCTGCCGTCGAATTGCTCCAGCTCCCGCCATTTCGCGCCCTCCTGCCGGGCACCTTTGATCCGGTCGATCTCGTCGTTTCGAGCCTCGGCTACGCGCTCGGCCTCTCTCTATTTGCGTACGAATTTCAAACAGCAATTCCATCGCTCTCAAAAACGGAACTCTCATGAACACGCGCCCCGTCCACATTGCCACGCTCGCCCTCTTCGCCGCCCTTGCCGTCGCCAGCTCGAAGGCACCGGCCGACGGCGCAGCACCGTCCGCAAGCGCCAGCTCGGCGGAAAATGCTGCAAAATCTGCGGCTCCTGGAGACTCGGCAAAGGCGGGCGCCGCGGGCGGGGAGGCGAAGCCGGCCGATGCCGACAAGCCGCTCAGCCACTGCAACATGCAGAAAGATGGCATGTGCACGGAAAATCTCTTCGATGACGAAGACGGGAAGTCGGACTGTGATGGCAAGGGGGGCACCTATGAAAAGGGGGCGTCCTGCCCCGCCACCGACGCGCTGCTTGGGAGTTGTACCATTTCGGGGAACCTCCTCGGCACCGCGCTTCCGATGCAGCGGATGTTCTTCTACTCGGTCGACGGTGGACGCGACCTTGCCGATGCAAAGGTTGCCTGCAGCAAGGACGGCCCCGCCGGCGACACGAAGGAGATTTCCTACGCTTGGAAAGACGGGCCGGCGGCGAGCAAGCCGGTGACCGCCAAGCCGGGGAAACCGGCCATCAAGGCGCCGGCGCTCCCGAAGAAGAAGTGAGGCAGGCGGGTAGGGGATCCTTTCCCGACCAGAACTCGGTGACGAAAGCCCCCCACGCGTAGGAATTTTCCGCGGTTGCGCACTTCCACGGGCTTGGAGGCGCGGAAAGCGCCTCCTCGAAGAACCGCACCGCAAGCTCGGCGCCATACTCGCGGGCGTCGTTCCCACCGTGGAAGGCGTAGAACGTACCCCCCCGGACGCGTGTGCGGCCGGGCGCGAAGGGGGCGAGGCATGCATCGCGCGCCGCGGCGCTTTTTCCGCTGCATCGCGCAAGGATCTTCGCCTGGGTCGTCGTCAGTGCACGGAGCGACCAGCCGCCATGGTGGTCGTCTTCGAGGTGGAATGCCTCGTGGATGACCGTCTCGGTGACGCTCTTTGCGTCGCGATGAAGGGATCCGTGCAGATTCCAATAAAAATGGTCGGTTGCTGCCACGGCGATCGCCATCGCGGCTGGCGTCGTCCGCCCCACGCTGACGAAAAAGCGAAGGCGGTTGGGGAGGCCGGAAAACGGCCGCGGCGCCAGCCCGAGCTGCGCGGTGAGTGCATCTCGAAAGGTGCGTTGTGCATCCATCGCCGCGAGGATCCAAGGGAGCTGGCGTGCGTCGCTCGCTTCCGCAAATTGCGGCTTTAGTTCTATTTTTCCTCGGTAACCTCCGTCCATTCACTCGGGCGGAAGCTGGCCGACGGCGACGTGATGCTTGCGCCAGAGCTCCTCGGCGAAGGAGACCGTGCGCCCCCCGTGGGGGTGCTTCCGAAGGATGCAAAGTGCAGGTACTTCGGAAGGTGTGCATTCTGCACGTACTTCCGGCGGGACCGCTTTCCGGTCCGATGCGGTGGCGCCATAGACGAAGTCCCACGCCTCCTCAAAGGCGAGCGGAGGGGCCGCCAATGAAGGGGGCACTCCTCCAGCATCGTCCGTAACTTCGCGGGTTGCCCGTGGGGCCGTTCCGGCGGGTGCGGACGTGGCACTGACGGCGGCGCTCAAGGCTGCTGGCCGGGCGCTCGGCTTTTCGGCGGGCGAGCAGGCGACCAAAAAGATGCAACATGCATGCGCTCGGAGACGGCTCACAGACCGGCTTTTTTCGCGGCGGCGCGTGCTTCCGCTTCCGCGAGGTGCTCGTCCCAGGCGATCGCTGCGCCCGATTCGGCGACGCGAGAGCCGGGGACGGCGTCTGGGTGCGCGACCCGCGCGTGCGTGCCCATTCCGCTGGAGTTCTTCGCGACGGCTGCCCACAAATGCCTTGGAAACTGGAACTGGACGACGCCAGCGTCATTCACTTCGACCTTCACGCGATCGGGGTCTCGCTTGGCAAGAGCGGTGAGAATCTCGTCGGCTTCAAGCGGGGTGACGTCGAGCTCGGTGGCGGCACGTTCTGCCGTGAGGATCCCCTCGTAGCGACCGGCGAGGGCAAAAACGGCCTCGTCCTTCACCCCCTCTTCCGTCTTTTTGCCTGCAGTCTGCAGCTTTTTTCCGCCGCGCACGAAGAGCAACGTCACCATGAGGGTGGCCAGGGCAATGGCGCCACCAACGACCTCGCCGACGATCCCGTCCGGAAAAATCGCATGTAGAATGCCACCAACGAGCAGCGCGAACGGGACTCCGATTGCGAAGGCGATCCATCCGACGATGCGAGCCAGCGTTCCGCCGACTTGGGCCGGCTGACCGGCGAGGGTGACCGAGTGGGACGCGAGCGGGTTTCGTGGGCGTCCGCACGCGGTACAACGCGCAGCAAGCCCTTGGTGGACGACCGGCGCGTTCGAACCGCAGTAGGGGCACATGGCGGCCATGGTGCTCATGTCGCACCGGGGGGTCAAGACCGCGTCGAGCCGCTAACACGGGCGGCGCAAATGGGTCGTGGGCACCTGCGCGTCAAAGCGCTAGGACTCGCGTCATGAGTACGCCGGTTCCCCACGCCCAGATTCGCGTCCTTCTCCTCGAAAACATCCATCGCTCGGCGGTCGAGATGTTCGCCGAGCTCGGTGTTCACGTCGAAACCGTGAATGGCGCCCTGAAAGAAGACGAATTGATTGCGCGTCTCGAAGGCGTGCACATTCTCGGCATTCGGAGCAAGACCCGTGTCACCGAGAAGGTGCTGACCGCCGCCAAGGACCTGATCGCCGTCGGCGCTTTCTGCATCGGAACCAACCAGATCGACCTCGCCGCCGCTCAGAAGCGTGGTATTCCGGTGTATAATGCACCGTTTTCGAACACGCGTTCCGTTGCCGAAATGATCATCGGCTGGACGGTCTTTCTCGCCCGGCAACTCGGCGATCGCTCCCGCGAAGTCCACGACGGTCAATGGCGGAAGGTCGCCACCGGCTGCTACGAGCTCCGCGGGAAGACGCTCGGCATCGTCGGCTACGGCCACATCGGCTCCCAGGTCGGCGTGCTCGCCGAGGCGATGGGGATGCGCGTCCTCAGCTACGACATCCGATCGACGATGGCGATTGGCAACGCGCGCCCGCTCCCGAGCCTGGAAGCGCTCTTGGAAGCGGCTGATTTTGTGACGCTTCACGTCCCGGAGACGCCGGCGACCAAGAACATGATCGGCGCCCCCGAACTCGCGCGAATGCAGAAGGGGAGCTACCTGATGAACGCGAGCCGGGGCACCGTCGTCGACATCCCCGCCCTCGCCCACGCCGTGAAGAGCGGCCATCTCGCGGGTGCCGCTATCGACGTCTTCCCCGAGGAACCGGAAACAAATTCGGACGGTTTCAAGACCGAGCTCCGTGGGCTCGCCAACGTCATCCTCACGCCCCACATCGGCGGATCGACGATGGAGGCCCAGGAGGCGATCGGTCGCGAGGTCGCCACGGCGCTCTCGAAGTACCTCGATGGTGGCTCGACGGTCGGCTCCGTCAACTACCCGCCCGTCGAGCTGCCGCGCGCGACGCGCACCACGCGCGTGTTGAACATCCACAAAAACGTCCCCGGCGTGCTCCGCGACGTCAACCGGATCGTCTCCGACGCAAACGCTAACATCCGCGCCCAGATCCTCGCGACCGATGCTGACGTCGGCTACCTGCTGATGGATTTCGACGAGAGTGTCAGCCCGACGGTCGCCGATCAGATTGGCGCACTACCGACGTCGATTCGTACGCGCATTCTCTGATTCACTTTGTGCGTTTCCCGAGAAGAGGCCGGTAGAAGTACCGGCCTCTTCCTATTTCATCCGAAGACTTTTCCGGGATTGAGAAGGCCCTTCGGGTCAAAGGCTGCTTTCGTCGCACGCATCAGGGCAATCTCGGCGGGCGTTCTGCTGTAGCCAAGAAAATCGCGCTTCAAGAGGCCAACGCCGTGCTCGGCCGAGATCGATCCATGGTGGGCCTTCACGAGGTCAAACAAAAGTGCGTCGGCCTCATGGGTCTTTGCGAGGAAGTCGCTCTTATTCATCGCATCGGGCTTCATGATGTTGACGTGCAGGTTCCCGTCGCCGATGTGTCCGAAGAGGCAGATTTCCCAACCGGGGTACCGCTCTGCCATGCCCGCCTCAAAGGCGGTTACGAACGATTCGAGCTCGGCGATCGGGAGGGCGATATCGTTCTTGTGGGGGAGACCGGTCGCGGAGAGGCTCTCGCTGATCCCCTCGCGAAGGGTCCACAGCTGCTTCGCTTCGCCGCCGTGCTGGGCCATCACGCCGTCGGCAACGAGCCCCTCTTCGAAGAGCGACGCGAGGAACCCATCGAGATCTTCGCCGCCGTCGACCTCGACGAGCACGTAGTGGCTGTACGAGCGCTCAAAGGGGGCCCGCGCCGCGCGGTGTTTGAGCAGCCGAGCCAGGCACTTGTCGGTAAAGAACTCATAGGCCGACAGGGGGATTTTGTTGCTTCGAACTTTTCGAAACAAACGAAGGACACTCGCGAGATCGGCGACGGCAAAAAGGAAGACGTCGAGCTTCTTCGGGACCGGCGCGAGCTTGAGCGTCGCCTCGGTAATGACGCCGAGCGTCCCTTCGGAGCCGATAAAAAGCTGGCGAAGGTCGATCCCCGTGTTGTTCTTCTCGAGGGCGCCATTGAGTTCGAGGATCGTCCCGTCGGCGAGAACGACCTCCAGACCGAGGACCCATTGGCGGGTCAATCCGTATTTGATGACCTTCACGCCGCCGGCGTTTGTCGCAATGTTTCCACCGATCTGGGAGGAACCCTTCGAGGCGAAATCGACGGGCCAGGTGAGCCCGTGCTCCTCGCAATGCTGGTGGACGACCTCGGTGATCGCCCCCGCCTGGACGCGGACCGTCGCGCCGAGTTCGTCGACGGCGTCCATGCGACGCATTCGGGTGAGCGAAAGAACAATTTCGCCATTTGCGGCGACGGCACCCCCCGCGAGGCCGGTGCGGCCTCCGGAGGGAACAACCGGAATATTAAGCGAGTTCGCGAGTTTCAGTAACTTGGATACCTCCTCGGTGTTCCTTGGAAAACAGACGACGCTCGGCTTCGGCTCCCACACCTTCGTCCAGTCCTTGCCGTACTCCTGGAGCTCGGCCGGATCGGTGGTGAAAAAGTCGGCGGGGAAGGTCGCGGCGAGGGCTTCCAGGAGCGTGCTCATGCGCCCCGTTTACTCGGATTCCGCTAGTCTCGCCCCCCATGAAACACGCCCCCGGATTTCTCGCGATTGTGAATGATGCCAAGAGCCGTGTCGCGGAGACCGATGTCGCCGGCGTTCACGCGCTTCAGCAGGCGGGCGAGCCCTTTTTTCTCGTGGATGTTCGGGAAGATAGCGAGTGGTCCGCCGGTCACATCCCGGGGGCGATCCACGTTGGGCGGGGTGTTCTCGAGCGGGACGTCGAAGCGAAGATTCCGGCGAAGGATGCGAAGATCGTCCTCTATTGCGGCGGTGGATTCCGTTCGGCACTCGCCGCAGATAATCTTCAAAAAATGGGCTATACAAATGTGGTTTCGATGGATGGCGGCTTTCGCGCATGGACGGAAGCGGGAAGCCCGATCGACGACGTGACCTGAGCGTTGAACGGCATGTACCGCGAGAATGCCGCGCCAAGCGCCGAGCGTCTCGAAGCTCTTGTGGCCGAAATTCGCCCCATGGCCGGGGCTTTGGCCGACGACTTCTTCGAACTAGATGAGCATCGAGATCTTCGTCCGGTCCTCACCGAAGTTCTTGAAACGGAAGGAAAAATGCTCAGCGCAGGCGAGCTGACGCATTTTCTTGCGGTCGCCGATCAGCTACGCGCGCGCCTCCACCACGCGACGGCAAACCTCGCCGCCCTGCGCACCTCCCTCGACGCCGTCCCTGAAGGCTTCCCGCCGTTTCGTCCATCGGCGAAGGGGTTCCTTCAGGCACTCTTCGACCCGATCTTCCGTCTTGGCGACGTCAGTCGCGTGGAAGACGTCAAGAAGACCCTTCGGCGAAAGTGGAATGTCGAATTTGCAAGTTCAGCGATTGTGGGTGGCGAAGAGGCATGGTTTGAAATGATGCTCCCCGGCGACGAAGGGGACTTTGATTCCGGTGCTTCTTCACGCGAGATGCGTTTCGTCGGCGAGCGACCCACGAGTGACTCTTCGATCGGCGCGCTTTCAGATGCTTCTTTGCCGCGGGGCGCCGGAACTCACGATCGCCCCCGTAACTGCCGAAGATACTTTGGAAATGGCCAGTCTCCTCGACGGCGAGGAGCGGCCGCCCGTAGTCGATCGCGTCGTGGACAGCGCCCTCTCGGTGCACGGCGATCGGGAGCAGCTTCGGCGCCTGTTTGGGACCGCGTCCGGCGACATTTCTGGGGGCACCCTGACAGGCGCCTCGCGCTCGCTACGACGGGCGGCCCTCCGTTTGGCGAGCCAGCAGGGGTTTTCGGTGCGCACCACGTCCGGCCTCGCCGAAATTGCGTTTGAGCGGCTCGACCTGCTCGCAGGGATTCCTGATGTTTTCGAGGCGCTCGGTGCCCTTCGGCGGCTCCGTTCCCGCTACCTTCTGTTGCGATAGCTCGCCAAAAAAAGCAGCCGCGAAGTCGAACGCCTCGCGCATTCCGGGTATGGTGAATGACGCTATGTGTCGTCTCCTTGGAATCGTCTCTGCGCGCGCCTGCGAAGCGCGAGATCTTCTACGGGAGGCCCCGCGAAGCCTCGCCAAACTTTCTCAAGAACATCGAGATGGTTGGGGCGTTGCCGTGCATCGTAGCCCCCTTGGGTGGTCGGTCCACAAAGGGATCCTGCAGGCCTCCGAAGACACCGTCTTCCACGCGCTCGCCGCGAGCACCCAAGGCGAACTCGTCGTCGCTCACGTGCGCCAGAAGACGGTCGGCGAGACCTCCATCGCCAACACTCACCCGTTTTCCGACGGCGGATTCGTCTTTGCCCACAACGGCACCGTACGCGACGTCCCCTTCCTCGAAACGATGGTCGCCGACGACCGCCGCGCCCGCTTCAAAGGGGACACCGACAGCGAACGCCTCTTCCACGCGCTCCTCACGCGCTTCGAACGGGACGGGGTCTCTCCCGCGGAACCGGTGGCGTTCCGCCAGAGTTTTGTCTCGTTCTTTCGACACTTACGCAGCCGGCAAGGCCTCGGAAGCTTCAACGTCGTCCTCTCCGACGGGAAGGCACTCTGGGCCCACCGCTTTGGCCGCACGCTTGCCGTCCTCCGTCGCGATGGCGCCGATGCAGGCGCCTCGGTCTTGATCGCTTCTGAGCGCCTCACCGACGAAGCGTGGGTGGAGGTACCGGACGGGACCGTCCTTGAAGTCGTCGGCGGCGACGAGCCGACGCTCACGGTTCTCGACGGCACCTTCGTGTTCTAGCGGCGAGGAACGCGCGGAAGTCTGCTAGACCAGCAGTGTGGCAGCCGATTTTCGAGCACGCGCAAAAGGACCGGCAGCGGGCGACGCTGGCGACGGCGGGCCGACTTCGACTGCCTCGACGGCCATCCAGGGCCTCCGGGAGACGCTCCGCGGCGTAGGCCTTCGAAACACCGCGCCGCGGATTGCAGTGCTTCGGGAGCTCGATGCGGCGACCGCCCCGCTTTCTCATGGCGAGATCGCGGAAAGGCTGCAAGATGCAGGTTTCGATCGGGCGACCGTCTACCGGAACCTGATCGACCTCACCGAGGCCGGTCTCGCGCTTCGCAGCGACCACGGTGATCACATCTGGCGCTTCGAACGGAAGCGCCCGGAAGCAGCCGGCACGAACCACAAACATCCCCACTTCGTCTGCGTCGAATGCGGGACCGTCTCCTGCCTGCCGACGGCGTCCATTCAGGTCGCCGCGGTCGCCGGAACACCGAAGAGCCTCCGCAGCGTCGTCGACGTCCAAGTCAAAGGTCACTGCGACACCTGCGCCGACTGAGTGCAGGACGGCTGCCGGAGCGTTCAGGGCCGAAAGCGAAAGGTCCAGGGGCCGCGATTCGCGCGAAGTCCTTGGTAGAGGGACGTGCTCGGTTGGCCTTCCTCTCGATCGATAAACAGACGCGGTTCCCCGGCGGCCAAGGGGGCGGGCAGTTCGTCGAATGCTACCGCTTGAAAGAAGGATCGCGCGTCAATCTCCAGATCGAGGCCGTTTCCGGGACCGGCGTTGGTCAGGGGGAAATCGACGAGAATCGGGGCGATAATGCGCTGTTGGCAAAGCGGGTTTGAGCCAGGTTGCGCCTCGGATTGGGGCGCTTTTTTTCGATTTGAACTGATCGTAAAATCCCCTTTGAAGGGGATCGAAACGCCGTTCTTTCGCGCCGTTCCTGCCACTGAGAGCACAACCGTCTTGTCGGTGTCTGCGTCGACCGCGGCCGTCGATCCCAGCCAGACCTCGCCGCTCAACGCCCGATCGGCGATGCCATCCCCAAGGGCGGGGAACGGCTGTGGCGTCGGATCGAGAAGGTCGACGACACGGGCGCTCCGCACTTCGCCGACATAGAGCGCGGGCGAGTAACAGGCGCTCTCACGGACGTTCTGGAGGGGACGCGCGGCCGAGAGATACACGGCTCCGATCGCTACCGATGCACGCGTGAGGGAAACTCGCCAGCCACTTTGGGTATCAAATTCCAGTGGATCGGTGGTGTGGTTGCCATCTGGATGGCTCTCCGCCCCAGCTCGCGTGATTCCGTGGGCCGCCGCCGGAAAGGAGACGAGCGCCCCACCCGTGGAACCAATGCATCCTGCACTGATCAGACCGAGCGAAAGGAGTGCGGCCGCGCGGTTGTAAAAAGCTGCAGTATGCATGTTCAGGAGTCTCCGCCGAATCGGATCTGGAAGCTGGCAAAGAGGCTTCGTGGGGGGCCGGCGGAAAAATGGCGCACGGGGGTGAGCGTCGGTCGGGCCGCCCCACCGCTCGTAGGGCTCCAGTCGGAGGCGAAGTTGTACTCGCCGAGCCGATACTGGGTGTTGAAGAGATTCGTCGCAGAAAGCTGCAATTCCAACGATTTCCAGCCGATCGAGGCGGTCGCATCCGTCGTGAAAATCGTATCGCTTCGCTGGCCGAAGGGGAGCGCCCGTCGGCCGACGAAGGTCATGCCGGCGCCGATGGAGCCTTCGAGGGCGTTCCCCAGGATGCGAAGGGGGAGATCGGCGTGGTAAACGGTGTCGTTGCGGACGACGATGTCGGGCACGTAGGGGACGAGGAGCCCGGTATCGTCGAAGCGGGCGCGCACGAAGGTGACGTTGGACGAACTGTCCAAATGTTTCGAGGTGATGCGAGCGCTCCCGAGCCAGCCCGTTCGCGAGGTGCCGTTCGCGAGCGTGTTGCGCCCCTCGGTCTGGCTGAAGACCAGATCCTTGTCGACGTGCGTGTAGAAGAAGCTCGAGCGCGCAGCGACGGCGAACGCGCCGAGCGTCCGGGTGAAGATCACGCCGCCGTCGTAGGAGGCGATCCTCGCGAACGGGGTCGCACGATCGTCGGTGACGTAGCTCGGATCGATGCTCCGAACGCCGCTCCCCGCCGCGACGCTGAACAAGAATCCGCGGAAAGGGCCGATGAGGAGCGTGCTCCGCGGCATCACGGCAGTGCTCGCGGTATTCGCCCGTTGGCTCGGATCGCGGTAGACGCCAAAATCCTTTTGATCGAGGCAGCTTGTATCCCCCGGCGGGTTCGCGTCCGAGGGGCGTCGCACGCTCTTCTGTGCGCAGTTGTTTTGGGTCGCGAAGGCGAAAAGGTCGCTGCGAACGCCGGTCTTCCACTGGACTTTGCCGTGCAGCTTCCAGGAAACATCCCCCCACAGACCGACGTCGGCGAGCTTGGACGCGAGATCGATGTCGCGTTGGTAGGGGACGTTGGTACCGAAGTTGTTTCGGAATTGAAGCGCATCGACGGCGTCGAAGCGCCCGTAGGCACCAAATTCGGCCTCGTGTTCCTGCTTCGCGAAATCGAATTTTGTGCGCGAATAGCCTTTGAATCCAAGCGTCATCGCCGACGTTGCGCGATCAATGAGATCTCCACGCTGGGAATGTGGCGCCTGGGTTGGCTGCTGAACGTCGAGCAGGAACCCGGTGAAGTTGTCACGAATCGTTACGTTTCTCGCGATCGCAAAAGCGGCAAGACCGTAGGTGGTCTTCCCGGTCGTCGACTCGAGGTCGAATCCGAGCGAAAACCGGCTCGATTGCCCGCCCTGTTGGGCATCGTAGCTGCCGTAAAAGCCCTTGCGGCCGCTCCGAAAATCGTCATCGCGGAGCAGACCTGCGCTCTGAAAGTCGTTTGCGTAGGCCTGTGCAAATACGCGATAGTTTCCTTTGTCGCCGAGCTGCCCCTCGTATTGAGCCATCGCCGATGCGCGCTTCGCGGCGCGGTTCTGACCGAAGCCGTCGGTCTGGTACAGTTCGGCCCCTCCAAACGTATGCACCGATTGATCCTTCGGGCCCCATAGCAAGAGTTGTCGCTTTGTTCCGAAGGAGCCGAGCGTTGTCTTGCTCGTAAATCCCCGTTTTGCGAGCCCTAATTGGAAGTCGGCGGAGCCCGCGACTGCGTAGTTCCCCTGGCGCACATCGTAGGGGCCTTCGATGACACGGAGGCCTTCAATGAGCTCAGGGATTACAAAATGGGTGTCAGCATAGCCATTTGCCTCAAGATTTCCCGATTCATTGATCGGAATCCCGTTGACGCTGAACTCGATGTCCTGCCCCTGGCGCGCATCAAAACCCCGCAGAAAGACCTGCTCTGCGTGCCCGTCGCCACCCTCATTGGAGAGCAGGATGCCCGGCGCAAGCGTCAGTACGGAAGAGGCATTTGCCCGCGGGATTCGCCCCAACTCATCGATAGCAATACGGAAGTCGGCAGCACCGCGGCTCGTTGGATTCTTTCGCGCATACACACTTACATTTTCGACGGCAGGAGTCTGCTCCGGCGGAGTTTCCTTCTTGGCCTCGACGGCGGCATGCGTCGTCTCCTGGGGGTCCTCTTTCTTGGAAACTTTCGGAATTACATCGATGACCGGCGTTACCTCGGGCGCGAAATGAAAGGGCACACGGATCCGTGAGGGGACCGGCTTCCCACTGCGCATTGCTGGCGTGAAGAGCCAGTTGCGAATCGCGAGCTGGGCCGCCTCATCAAAGGCAGCACCTCCGCTACGAAATACCTCGCTCTTTGCAACATGCCCCTCGGCATCGACTACAACCGTCAACACCACTTCCGACTCTCGCCCGCCGCGCTCTTCGCTCTCCGGGTAGCGAGCCTCGACATGCTTCGTGACGATGGGCGGATGGGGCGCCTCGTCGCCCGCATGGGTATGATCGTCGCCGGCTGGCGCCTGCGCGCGCGCCACCGACGGCGTAAACACGCCGAGGGCGAGGGCAAGCGGCGTAAGCGTTGCGAGGCGGGGGGGGAAATTCACAACTGCTCCAGACCTGCTCGTCCGTGGCGCGCCGCCGGGGCTGCTCCGGACCGATTTTCAGCTGCAACCGAGTTCGGGATGAAAGCGAGAAAGCGCTCACGAGGAAAAATCCACGGAGCGCCTGCCTCTACCGTGGCCTCGGCCCCGTGAAAAGGGGCACGAACGGTGAGTTGTTTCTTTTGTAACTGAGTTGCGTTTATGCGCTCAGCCGAGTCCCAGGCGTGCGAGCATCGCTGCCGGGTTCGGGTCACGCCCGCGGAAGGATCGGAAGAGGTCGGCCGGGTCCTCCGAGTCCCCCTTCGCGAGGATCGTCGCGCGGAACGCTTCGCCGGTCGCCCGATCGAAGATGCCACGCTCCTTGAAGAGCGAAAACGCATCGGCGTCGAGCGCTTCCGCCCACCCGTAGCTGTAATAGGCGGCGGCATAGCCGACGGCGTCGGCGAAGAGATGATTGAAGGATGCAATCATCGCGTAGTCGTCGGGGAGCGGCGTCGTTGCGAACGGCGCCATCGCTTTCCGGGCCCACGCCACGATGTCGCCATCGGCCGACGTGTAGCTCGTGTGGAGAAGGAGGTCGGTCGTGGAGAATCCGAGCTGGCGTGTGATCATGCTCGCCGCACGGAAATTACGAGCTTTCACCATCTTTTCAAAGAGTTCGGCCGGGATCTCTTCGCCGGTGTCGACGTGGCGTGCGAAGAGCGCGAGCGCCTCCCGTTCCCAGGTCCAGTTCTCAAAAATCTGGGACGGAAGCTCGACGAAGTCCCAGGCGACGCGGGCACCGGCGAGGCTTCGCACGGGAACTTCCGAGCAGACGTGATGGAGAAGGTGACCGAATTCGTGAAAGATCGTCTGCACTTCTCGGAATGAGAGGCAAGCAGGCTTCCCCGCGCTCGGGGGCGTCATGTTCCCGGCGACGAGGCCCACGGCGCGCGTCGCGTAGCTCCCCGGGAGGCGCTCGGTGATCCCCTGCATCCACGCGCCATCCCGCTTCGATGCGCGAGGAAACCAATCGGTGTAGACCGTGGCAAAAGGCTCATTGTTGCCCGAGAAGAGTTCGTATTGAATGACGCTCTCGTGCCAGGTGTTCTGCGCATCTGCCCGGCGAACGGTGATGCCGTAGAGGCGCTCCACAATCGCGAAGAGTCCCGCCTCGACGGCGGGGAGCGGCAGGTAGGGCCGAAGGACCTCCTCGTCGAAGTCGTAGAGCGCTTTCCTCTGCTTTTCCGCCCAATAGCCGACGTCCCACGGGTCGAGCTTCGTCGCCGTCGGTTCGACGGACTTGCGATACGCGAGGAGCTCTTCCTGCTCGCGAACAAAGGCAGATCGCACCCGCTCGGCAAGGTCGGTTACGAACGCAAGTGCGCGCGTCCCCGTCTTCGCCATTCGATCGGAAAGAATGTAGTCTGCGAAGGTCGCAAACCCGAGCAAACGTGCTTTCTCTGCGCGAAGCTCGACGATACGTGCCATCAGCGGCTGGTTATCGCGCTCGGCAGACGTCGCCCGCGTGTTGTAAGCCCGCCAAATCGTTTCGCGAATCGACGCATCGTCGAGGTAGCTCAACACCGGGCCGGCGCTCGGCGCCTGCAAGGTGAACAGCCAGCCCTCCTCGCCACGTGCTTTTGCCGCTTCTTGGGCCGCCTCTTTCGGGCGGTCGGGGAGGCCGGCCAACTTCGTCTCGTCGCTAATCGACAACGAAAATGCGTTTGTTGAGTCGACGACGTTCTGTGAAAACTGCAGCGTTGTCTTTGCGAGTTCGAGGTCAATCGCAGCGACGCGTTCCTTTTCGGCCGGCGGAAGTTCGGCGCCATCCCGTCGGAAGGCGAGCAGGGTCTTCTCCAAGTGGCGCTTTTGAGCGCCGACGAGTGCCTGCCCCGCCGCCGTTTCAGCAAATGCCTTTACGCGTGCATAGACCTTCGCATTCATCGCGAGCGCCGAGGAAAAACTAGCCACCGGTTCCTGGACGGCCGCGTAGGCGGCTCGAACGGCGTCCGATGTCATCGTGGATTCCAAATGGCCGGCAATTGCCATTGCGAATTCAAGACCTTCCCCGGCTTTCTCCAGCGCGCCCAGGGTGTTCTCCCAGGTCGGCTCGGAGGTTGGGGCGGCGTTCTCGATCGCTGCTACCGCCGCCTGGGCGACGGCCAAGTGCTCGCGAACGGCCGGTTCGATATGGGACGCCTCAATCTTGGAAAACGGGATCGAAACAGTAGGCGTAGTGAGCGGATTCATGGGTCGTCCTTTTCGGCGCAGTGTTTCGAGAATCAGGGCCGGAGCGTCGCAAGCCCGCGACTCGCGAGGCAGAAGCCGGTCAATTTGTAGAGGAGGCGGGCGCCGACGTTTGCGTCCCACTCGTCGTTTTCGTCGCTCAGGTTCGGCGCGACTTCGTTCAAATCGAAGCCGATGATCGTCTTCCCCGCAAGAACGACGGTGCGCAAGATGTGCACCGCTTCCGAGAAGTCGAGGCCGCCCGGGACCGGCGTGCCGGTGTGCGGGCAGTAGCGCGGGTCGAGGCCGTCGATGTCGAAGGTAACCCAGAGGCGCTCGGGGAGCTCGGCGACGATGCGGTCGGCGAGGTTCGCGAACGATTCCCCGTGCGCTTTGCTGCGCTGAATCGTGCGGTCGTCGAAGATCACCACGCGGTCCCCTTGGTCGTTCGCGAAGTCGATTTCCTGTTCACAGACGTCACGAATGCCGACTTGCACGAGCTTCGTGACCGCGGGGACCTCGTCGAGGACGTTTCGCAGAATGCTCGCGTGCGAGTACTGGAAGCCTTCGTAGGCGTCGCGGAGATCGGCGTGGGCGTCAAAGTGGAGGACGCCAAAGCTCGACGCTCGCGAGCCGACCGCGCGCAGGGCGCCGAGGGGCACCGCGTGATCGCCGCCTACAATTGCAGGGATTTTGCCCGCATCAAGGAGGCGCCCCGTCTCTGCTTCCACGTAGTCGTTCAACTTGCGTGAGAAGACGGTGACCTTCTGGGCGAGCGCTTCGAGCTCATCGGCCGGCCGTTCGCCCCACCCCTCGATGACCTCTTGGGCGAGCTCCTTTGCGGCGCCGTTCCAGGCGCGAACCTCTTCAGATTCCTGCAACATACACAGACCGGCTGCGTACGGCTTCTCGACGTCGAGGTCGTAGAGGTCGACCTGCTTGCTCGCTTCGAGAATTGCGCGCGGGCCCTCCGAGGTTCCCCCGCCATAGGACGTCGTCGCCTCCCAGGGGACCGGAAGGTATACAAGGGCCGATTCTTCTTCAGTAAACGGGAGTCCGAAGACGCCAGAGTCTTTGCCGGCCGGGGCGTTCGGATCGAAGGAGGCGCGTTCGCTCATACTCGCGGCTCTTTACGCGCGTCGACGCCCTCTGTCCGCCCGAAAGCCGCCCTGTCGGCCATCGGCGCGTGCACGAAAATCGACGGCGGCGCCGGCGCGCGCTACAACCTCCGCCGTGGCGAACGACAGCGCAAAAAGCAAATTCGGACGGTTTGCGAAGGCACTTGCGCCCTTTGCAGCCGTCTCCCTCCTCGTCGCCGCTGCCGAATACGCCTTGGAAGCGCGGGTCGTTGCGAAGACAGGCGCCCTTATGGCGGCGGCCCGCGCGGTCGTTGAAGCCCCGCTGGAGCGGGTCGACCCTACGCTCGATGGCAAGCTCGTCCACGTCGCGGGGGAACTGTCTGTTCCGACGCCGCTGGCCGACGAACCCTTCGGCGTAAAGGTCCCGGCGGCACGCCTGTTTCGGGACGTTGAAGTCTTCTCGTGGGTCGAATTGGAGGAGGAAAATCGAGGGCTTGTCTACGTGAAGCGCTGGGTTCGGGAGCCGGTTTCGTCGCTCCGCTTTGAGCACCCGGTCGGCCACGAAAACGCACGCGTCTTCCCGTACTCAGCTCGGTCGGTGACCGCCGAAGACGCACGTCTTGGTCCGGCCGCCGCCGTTGCCGCTCCGCCAAGTGCCCCGGCGAACTCGGCACCGCCTCTAGCCAGCGCGCCCGTCGCAACGCCCCCCGCACCGCAGGCGGTTCCTGTTGGTGTGTCTTACACCCTTGACGCGCGCCTGACGGCGAGCCTCGAAGGGTTTGAGCCGTTGAGCTACGACGACACGATGCTTGCGGCTGCTCCCGCCGACGTGAAGGCGAAAGGGAAGGCGGTCCACGGCGCGCTGTTCCTTGGAGCCGACGCGGAAAAGCCTGCCGTTGGCGACGTCCGAGTGACTTTTTTTCGCGTAAAGCCAGGACCTACCACCGTGCTCGCCGCCCAGTTGCTCCACGGCGGGACCGCCGACCCGCGCCAATTGGGCCCTTGGGTGGACGGGGGGGCGACCCCATTTTTTGTGATTGCCCCGGGAGCAATCCCAGCAGCGGAACTCTTCGCCCACGAAGTCGCCGACGACGCTCCACTCCGGAGTTGGGGCGGGCGTTTTGGGCTCCTTCTCGTTTTGCTTGCCACCGCCGCACTGGCGGCCCGTCGGATGGGGCAGTTCTTCGCCGACGAAGGCTCTTCTCCGACGACGTTCGCGTTCCGCCGCCGGATGCTGGTCGCATCGCTCGCGCTCGTCGCCGTGCCGTTGATCGCTGCCGGAAAGAACTGGTCGGAGGCGCGTGGCTGGGTCGGCGCGATCCTCTATGGCGCCGCGATTATTGCAGGTCTTGCGGCTTCGGGCCTTGCTCTCCCGTCCAAGCGCCTGCGCCCCTCTGAGGCGTAGCAGCCCCAGCCTGGTGGGGAATCGGCCCCCCACCCGGCGCGGGAGGTCGCCGGGGACTGGCGGAAATGTAGGACAATCCCCGACGCTGTAGCCTGCGCCGCCGAATTCCGCGGAGACAGCGGCGGCACGACCCATGCTAAAAGGGGCCTATGCCGTACTTCTCCCGCCGCTTGCTCGCCGTCGCGCCGCTCCTTGTCGCTCTAGCCGCCTGTTCCGCCGAAGAGGCCGACCCGACAAGCTCGGAAGAAGACCTCACCAGCCTGACCGCGCGTTCCCGGGAACTGCGGTTTGAGTCGGTGGTGTACGTCGCGAAAGGCTCGAGCGATGCGACGATCGTCACTGCCGCCCAGGCGCAGACGAAGACGGCGTTCGGCGCGCTCCAGCACTCCGAGATCGCCGTCAACGATCGGGAGCTCCGCACGATCGATCCGAAGTCCTTCAAGAAGCGAGACGTGAAGGTCGTCGACAGCGCGATCGTTGGTGACGTCGGCCGGGAGATGACCGAGGTCCGCTACACCTACGTCGACAATGCCGTCGTTCCGGTGGCCATGGCGCGCCGGTCGACGGTCGCTTCGGCGGTCCTCAATCAGGGGACCTACTACCAAGGTTCGAAGGTTGTCGTCGAATGCACGGCCAACACCGAACATTCGCGTGACTATCCGAACTGGTACGAGTTCGACCCGACCACGACGACCTGCCGCAACGCCATCAAGGCGGAACAAACGGTGATCGATGCCGCTTACAAGAAGCTCGGCGTCAAGCCTGCCGATGCAATCGTCCCGAAAGCGGCCGTGGATCGCGTCTACTTCCCGATCACCGTCAAGCTCGGTACTGACAAGACGAACAAAGGGCTTTCCTACCCCGAGTACGATCGGCTTTTCACTGGCGGCGTCCAAAAAGACAAGCTCGTTCTCGGGCTCATGTACGGCCTCATTGACGACAATCCGGCTGCACCGAACGACGACTACAATTTCCGCGAGTGGCTCACCCACCTCGACTACATCTTCAAGGTGCGCCCCGGCTTCACGCTGGTGAAGACGGAGCCGGCGGTCGATTTCTCCAAGGTTACAGTCACTTCCGGGAAGGTCGTTGAGGGGATTACCGTCCCGAAGCTCGTTGATTGGGGGCTCCGCGGCCAGAACTTCCCCGCAGGACTTACCTATGCTGACCAGCAGGACCTCCTGAAGAAGGTCGCATTGAAGCTCTACAAGACCTTCATTACCTTGGAAGCGCCGGTGAAGGTGAAGATCGGTAGCGCTGCCGAGCGCACGTTCGGCATTCAGGTGCTCACGTACTTCGGCGTTGAGAGCGACTCGGCGACGCACAAGAAGGCGATCAAGAACTCGGACGTCTACTTCTACAACGGCCACAGCTACGTCGGCTCTGGCCCCCTCGACCCAAAGAACTTCACCGCCGCCGATTTCCCGAAGACCTACCAGCTGCTCTTCATCGACGGCTGCGTCTCCTACAACTATTACGAGAAGGATTACTTCCCGTTGAAGGAGGGGGGCACGAAGAACCTCGAACTCATCACCAACGGGCTTGAAGCGCCTTCGTACCAGTCGGGGACGGCCCTCGGAAAGTTCACGGCCGGCCTCATTGACGGAACGTTCCCCAGCTATTCGAAGCTCCTCGGGCTCGCCGCCGCGACCGACCCGCTTCGTGTCGTTGATGGAGAAGTCGACAACACCTTCAATCCGAAGGCGACGACGATCACGCTCAAGTAAACGCTCTGCGCCTAGCGCCTCGCCCCTCGTCCGCACCGCCGCCGACGAAGGGGCGAGTTCGTTTGTGCGATAGGTGGCGTTCTAAGCTACAACCGCGCCCCAATGGATCGCCGCCCGCTTACGGTCGCCTTGATGCCGCTCCTGCCGCTCGCGCTTGCGATCGCCGCCTGCGAGGACCGGCCCGCTGCAGCGCCAAAGCAGGAGCAGGTGCCGATGGGGCTCGTTCACGAGGTCCCCATTGAAGAGGACAAGGCGCCGAAGTCGGTGGATGACCCGGACAACGCGCCCCCCCCGGCGAACGGTCCTACTCCGATCGCAGTTCCCACTGCAAATTCAGCAACTTCGGTAGCTGAGCCGCCCGCCAAAACGGGACCAAAAATTTCGAAGAGTCAGTGTCAGGCGCTCTTTAAGAAGTACGTGAAGCTGGTCGTCGCCGGAAACCCGGCGCTTCAGGGCGTTCCAGACGCCGTCGTCGATCAGGCGCTCGGGCAGACCGACGCGAAAATGGGGGGGAACCCCTGCGACGAGGAGAAGGATCGTCCGACGAAGGGCCAGGCTGATTGCGCCACCAAAGCGAAGACCAAGGAGGCGTGGGAGACCTGCCTCAAATAGGGAACTACGCCGTGCAAAAGACAGCCGAAGCTCCTTAACAAAGCTTCGGCTGTTTCTTGCGCGCTGGCGACTTCGTCAGACCGGCTTCATCCGCGACTCGTAGACGGTGAGATTCGGCAATTCGAGCGCGGTCAAGAAGCCCCCTTTTCCGCAGCCCGTGTCGATCACAAAGACCTTGTCGCGGCCCCAGATGTCGAGCGGGTCTTCCGGCGTGAAGCCATCGAGTTCGGGGGGCAGATTGTCCGTCGAGGTGTGGCCGCAAATCACGCGCTTCCCGTCGTACTCGGTAAAGAAGCGGAGCGTGCGAACCCAAAGCAAATACAGTGGGTTAGGCGTGTCCTTCGGGTGGAGCCAGCCCTGCTCGTTCTCGATCAGCCCCGCGTGGACGTAGATCGCGTGCTCGTCCTCGTACCAGAACGGGAGATCACGGAGCCACGCGAGCACATCCGGAGGAATGAACGATGCATTCTGCATCACCGCGAACTCTTCCGGTTCCATGAAGTCCCCCTCGGAGAAGGGCTTTTTGGCGAAGGAACGGTAGGTCGCGAGGCACCCATTGTTTGCCGGAATCACGAACTCGGGCCAGCCACCGTCAAATACCCGAATCCACCCGTCTTCGTGGTTTCCGCGAAGGGCCCGGATTTGCGCCTTTGTTCGCTTCGGGAGTTCGTTGCGAATAAGGTCTATGACTTCCGCCGAGTGCGGCCCCCGATCGACGTAGTCGCCGAGGAAGACGAGAGTGTCCTCCGCGTCGAGCTCGGGAAGCTTCGCGAGAAGCGTCTGGAGTGCGTCGTAATCCCCGTGAATGTCGCCGATAGCGATGGTGCGGCCAGCCATGAATCGCGCGAGGATAGCCCGGTCACCCCATTTCCGGTTACGACAATCGGACGATGGCCTTCGTCTCCCTCGATGCTCACCTCCGCGAGGCGCCCTTCGCGCTCGCGATGTCCTCCGGCTTCTTCTCCTTCTTCGCGCACACCGGCTTTCTCCGGGCTCTCGAGCGTCGCGGCCTTGTGCCGGCTTCGGTCTCAGGATCGAGCGCAGGCGCCCTTGTTGGCGGCCTTTGGGCGTCCGGTCTCGATGCCGAGGCGCTCGCTGGCGAGCTTCTCGCCCTCGATCGTCATGAGTTTTGGGACCCGGCGCCCGGCTTCGGCTTTCTTCGCGGCGCGAAGTTTCACAGCAAGGTCCGAAAACTGGTGCGTGATGCACGCATCGAGGATTGCCGCGTGCCGGTCCGCATCTCGATTTTCGACATCGCGACCCGGCGCACAAAGGTCGTGACGCGAGGCGCTCTGGCCGATGCGATCTGCGCGAGCTGCGCGGTGCCGTTCTTTTTCCAGCCGGTCCGCGTCGAAGGGCGCCTCTCCTGGGACGGCGGCGTCCTCGATCGACCGGGCATCGCCGAGCACCCCGCCGGTCGGCTCCTCTATCATCACATCGCGTCGCGGTCGCCGTGGCGTCGCCCCGGCGGAAGCTCAATGGCGATCCCGGCGCGGGAGGGCCTAGTTGCTCTGCAAATTCAGAATCTTCCGCGTTCTGGTCCCTTCGCGCTCGCCGCCGGGCGGGATGCGCTTCGCGTCGCCGAGGCGGCTACAGAGCGCGCCCTCGAAGGCACGCTCCAGCCGGTCATTACCGTCGCCGCCTAGGCGGAAGGTTCACGCCGGCGATTACGCGAGGTGCGCTCCTGCCTTGTCGAGCCACTCGTCCATCGCCGCTTCGATGCGGCGATTGCCGTCTTGCGTGTAGGATGCAAGTTTCTGGGTGCAGGCCGGGATCGCTTGCAAAAATGCGCCGATTGTCGCTGGGTCGAGAGTCGTTGCGGCTTTCCCAAACCCGACGAGCTCCAAGTAGCGAGCGTTGAGCGTCTGCTCAAACTGCTTCGCGAGCGGCACGGCGAGCATCGGTTTGTGCAGGTAAACGCACTCCCCCATCAGCGTAAATCCACCGCCTGCGATCACGCCGCGGCAGCTTGCGAGATCTTCGATGAATCCCGCCTCGGAGAACGGCTGAAAGAGGATATTCCCCTCCTTCAAAGGCTCTTTCAAGTCTCGCTTCATTCCATACACACGGAACGGGTAGGGCGACTGACGGAGGGCGTCGAGAAGTCCCTGGTTCCCCTCGGCGGTCTGATAGACGAGGATATGCTCGCCTTCGGAGCGTTGTGCTGCGAGGATTTCCGGCCGCAAAATCGGGGGGAACAGCGTGGTGTTTTCCTTCCGGACCGGCGGATGAAAGAACGTCGTTATGAAGTACTCGTTGCAGAAGGGGAGCTTCGCCTTGACGAATCCCTTCGCAAGCTGGAAGCTTGTCTCTTCCCCTTCGATAATTGATTTCGGCAGGGTATATCGATTGATGATCTGCATGTTGTCGATCGAAAGAATGGGCAGATTTCGAGACTTTGCGTAGAGGTAGGTCCACGACTCAAAATCGCTGATGACCGCCTCGGGCGCAAAGCTCGTGAGCAGATCGAAGTAGGCTTTGATGTTTTTCGGGAGGCCGGTGAGCCCTTCCTCGACGTTCGACCAGAGTGTACGGCCGAGTCGTACCCGATTCTCCTCGTAAATCATGTGGAGTCCGCTGATCTGGCGCACCCCTTCGAAGCGTTTCTCCAGAAAGCCGTGGGCGCGCCCGGAGGCCACGATCGTCACCTCGTGGCCCTGGGCCACAAGATGCTCCAGGAGCACGCGGGACCGCATCGCGTGCCCCATCCCTTCACCGACGACGCCGTAGAGAATTCGCATGGCTTGCGAAGCTATCGGAAGGAGGCGGCCTCGGGCGCCGGAAAATCCGTCTAGGTAGCTGCTCGGAATTGCAATTTACACGGGATGTGATCAAAGCAATGT
>DYPH01000216.1 GCA_020720045.1 Sorangium cellulosum
TTTCGCGAGGACGTGTCGCACTCCGAAAAGGAGATTCCGAGCAGCTACCTAGGGCAGCGCAAATGATGTCGGCTCGGCGCCGTCTGGCGCCACCGGTCTCCGCGGGGGCAGGAGTTGTAGGACGGCGCGCCGTTTCGCCTCAGGGCGCGGAGCGTCGGCGAGAACGAGAGCCCGGCGATCCAGGAAACGGGGTCACGACCCCTCTTTCGTTCACTTTTGTGCAACGGTGAAGGGTCACCGACCCTACTTCGTTCACTTCTGTGCAACAAAAGAGGATCGCGAGGCCGACTTCGTCCACTTCTGTGCAACGGTAAAGGGTCGCGAACCTAGGTTCGTTCACGTTTGTGGAACGAAAGGGGTTCGGGAGGGGGAAACGGGGTTCAAAAGTGGAGCCCCCGGTCGCGGCGATGACAACGGTCGTCGCGCGCGGTACGTACCGCCCATGACCGCCCCCTCGACCCTCATCGTCGGCCGCTATCGCGCCTTTGCAGACGAGGTGCGCCTCCCGCTCCGACCGCTGACGCTCCTCTACGGCCGCAACAACGCCGGCAAAAGCGCACTCGTACGGGCGCTGGGTATCCTCGGCGCGTCCGTCGATGAGCGAGCGAGCAGCGCGATCTCGTTCCCAAAAGGGATGCGCGAGGTGCCTCTGGAGGAGCTCGCCTGGAAGGGGGACGCGGGGGACTATTCGATGACGGTTGGTCTGTGTTGGGACGACGGGCCCCTGCGGGAGGCTCGATTCACCGTCGATGTCGCCGCTGATCCGCTCCGACCGTTTTATGTGCGGGAGGTTGTTCTCCGCGATGACGCCGATGCGGAAAGCTTGATGATGCGTCGGCCGGACGGGCGGGTAGCCTGGGCGCTTGGGGGTGACCTCGCGTTCCCCGCGATCGCGTTTACGGGGCTTGTCCCGCTTGCGTCGGATTCGCCGCTGCTCGTTGAACTTGCGACAAAAATGGCCGCACTTCGTGGGCGCGTCCGCTGGCTCGATGGCGTCCGCTCGAGGCCGCCGGGAGATTTCCTCCAGCCACAGCCGAACCTCGAACACGAAGGGAGTGGTTTGGATGCCTACGCCCGTCTTCTGGGGCATCCTGAGCTTGTTCGTGACGTAGCGAAATTCTACGCAAGACTCGACCCACCGCGCGAGCTGACCGTCAACGAACCGCTCAAGGGAAAATGGCGCATTGGATTGAAGCCAGGCTCCGGCTCAAAGTTTAGTATCGACCTCGCCGACAACGGGGAAGGCATGGTGCAGGTGCTCCCCGTCCTTGTGGCTGCAGCACTTGCGGGCGAGCAGGCGAAAGACGGCGGCGGTTCTATCCTCGCGGTGGAAGAGCCCGAGAGCCACCTCCATCCCGATGCCCAGCGCGTCCTCGCCGACTACCTTTGCGACCTTGCCGCTGCGGAAAATCCGCCGACGCTGGTCCTTGAGACGCATAGCCGCGTCTTTCTGCTAGCGGTCCAACTCGCGGTCGCGGAGGGGCGCCTTCTGGCGGAACACGTTGGCCTGGCCTGGGTCGACCAGGACGCGGAAGGGCGGAGCCAGGTGACGCCCGTCAACCTTGCCGCCGATGGCCACCTGACCGATGGCTGGCCCGCTGCCGCCCTCGCCGAAGACCTTCGCCTCGCTGCGGACGTCGCGAGAATCGCTCTTCAGCGCCGACGGAGCTAGCCATGCAGTTTTTCCTGGATGAGCGTCTGTTTGAGCAGCCAACGACGCAGGAAAGCCTTCAACTCGCGTACCTGCTCCTCGAGGCCCTGCTCGCACCCGTGTCGGCGCCGCTCGTTCTCGTTGACCCGCCGTATTCTTCACAGGGAAACAAGTTCGTAGATGCCTGGCTTTCTCAGCGAGATGCGGCGGAGGCTCGTGCATTCCGAACCGTACTTCTCAATAGCAGTACTGCGTACGGGACCCTGCCGCGAGGAACGCCGAAGACTGATGCTTCTCCCCTCGTCGGATGGAACTTTGCAGGAGCCCACGACGTCATCGTTGAGCGCCGACCCGCGACCGATTGGAAGAACTTACGCTTGACGCTCACCGACGCGCTCGCGCTTCTCCATGAACCAGTCTGGTTGCTTTTGGAGAATGCGAGAAACGACTTTGCGTTTCTCAAGCATCTGTGTGGCGCAAATGGTTCAACCTTGGACCAGCTCGAAAAAGCTGGGCGTATACGCATCACCGCAGGCGGCTCCGGGGAGGTGAGTGCCGCGCTTAAAGCGTTTGATGCGACGCGCGATCTTGACTGGCGCCGCGTCCTCAGAACCTGGGTACTCTTCGATCAAGACGCCGATCAGTATGACGCGCGCAACCCGTCTACAGGTGCAGTCAAGCTGATGGATCTCTGCAGGAACGTGAACCAGCAGTTCAGTCCGATTGGCCTGTCCTGGGTCTGTCTTCGGCGCCGTGAAATCGAGTCATACGTTCCCGATGATGGTTTGAGGGCGCTGGCCTCGACCTCGACTGCGCAGCGGACGATGGCGACGCAGGTCATCAACTGGCGAGCGGGCAACTCACCTAACCTTCAAGCTTACGCGTGGGCCTTCGACCTAAAGAAGGGCCTTCGTGGCGACCTCAAGGAAGAGCCCACGACTGCCAGCAGAGCCATCAAGGAAAAGCGGGCCGCTACCAACCAAGCCATCAAGAGTGGGCAGCAGAAGCTAACACCTTCAGATCTGAAGGTCCCGTTCAACACGTTCAGCCATAGACAAGTTAGTGACCTAGAGTCCGGCTTTAGCGACTCAACGATCAATTCGGCACTCTCCCAGGTTCCAGCGCCAGGTTGGACGGCTAATATCCCCGCCGAATACGACCGCGGTCCCGCCAATCAGGCGCGCCGTCCCGAACTTGTACAATCTCTTCTCGATCGGATCTGAATCATGGAACGCAGAATGATGGAACTTAGAATGTTCGATACGCCGGTTCTCCCGCGCCTGGCCACCGTTCTCGCCGAAGTGAAAGCTGGTGAACTCGTGGTCCCGGCGTTTCAGCGGCCGTTCGTGTGGGAAGATCAGCGGCGCCTGCGGCTCCTTGACAGCATCGCGCAGGGAATGCCGATCGGAAGTATCCTCGTGTGGCGCACGGCCAACCGCGAGTTGCAGACCTACAGTGATGTTGGCGGCGTCCCAGTTACCACTGCCTCAAAAAGCGAAGGAAAAATAAGCTACTTGCTCGACGGACATCAGCGCATCTCCACGCTTCTCGGTGCACTGTACGGTGGCGGCAGCGATTCGGACGACGAGGACTTCCGACGGCCTGTCTATTTTGACTTGGCGTCCGAGGACCGTCCCGCATTTGTGCTCTTGTCCCGCGGCGACCCCAAACCGGAATGGCTGCCACTCAACATCCTTTTCAACGGAGACAAGCTCTTTGATTTTACGCTGCCGCTTCGCCAACGAGGGCAGCGAGAGCTCGCTCGGCGTGCCGAGAATCTAGCTAACGTTTTTCGCGACTACATCATTCCGATCGTCCCTCTCGTTACCGATGAACTGGATGTCGTCACGGATGCGTTTGTGCGTATCAACTCGGAAGGACAGCGGATGACAGAGGCACACATGCTTCGTGCGCTCACCTATCTGAAGCCGATTGATACCGATGAGCGCTTCGAGACGATCTATGCATCGCTCCAACAGTTCGGGTGGGGATCGCTTGACGATCAGGTATTCGTAAATATTCTCAAATGTCTCCTGGATCTCAATATCTACGATTCCGATGTCCGGCGCGTCTTTGAGAAACTGAAAGAGACCCCGCAGATGCTGGACACTCTGGAAAAGGCTGTCTTAAAAGCAGCTTCTTCGAAAGCTCTGACCGAAATGGGAGTTCTGGGACCTGCAGCGCTCCCCTACGCTTATCAGTTTGTCGCAATTGCGACGATTGCTGCACGCGATGCACACCTTCTCGACGACGAGTCCGTTCAGGCGCGTCTACGACGATGGCTCTGGGGAACGACGTACGCCGAGCATTTCTCCGGGATCACCGGAAGTCGCATTCGCGCAAGCATCGACGACCTTCACCGGTTCTTGAAAGGCGGTGAACCGGCGAGCGCATGGTCAACGGTCCCCTTCAAACCGCTCAAGATCTTCCGCGCAGCGACGGGACGCGCCAAGGCCTTTTCGCTCTTTTTGGCGCAGATCGCCAAGCACCCCCCTAGCCGCAGGCTTCGGCAAGAACTGCTCGCAAACGACCACGGACGCGCTGTGTCTAGCCTGTTCCCGAAGGTCTCGGCGACTCACCCCGGCAACGTCGTGCTCGCGAGCCCCGACGAACTTCGCATGGTTCGGAACGCTCTCAAATCCGGCGTCGTGGATATCGAGCTGCGCGACGCGTTGGGCATACCAGACGCCGCCATGGCCAAGCTCCCAGATGCGGATGCCTTCGTCGAGGCGCGCCGTGCCTGGCTCGAAGAGCAGGAGCGTGCCTTCGTCGCAGCACTGGCGACCGAGTAGCCAAAACGAAAACGCCAGCCCGTGAGAGCTGCTCGTCCGCCCGGAACCGCCGCAGGCGGTGAGGAACCGGCGAGCACGGACGTGGCTGGCGTTTCGCGTTTGAAGTTCCGACTCACCCCTCGGCCGGGGTGGCCTTCTTCGGCTTCGCTTTCGTCGGCGTGGCGGCGCGGAGGGCGGTGCCGAGGGGGCGGAAGCGGGCCGCCTGCTCGGGCTGGTCGAAGCGGGCGAGGCTGGCGCCAGCGATGGTGCGGTCGTAGCTCGTCGCAAGCGACCCCGGCTCACG
>DYPH01000217.1 GCA_020720045.1 Sorangium cellulosum
TTGCTTTGATCACATCCCGTGTAAATTGCAATTCCGAGCAGCTACCTAGCGCGCTTTCCGGAGGTGCGCCTCGGAACGTCCAGTTGGACGTTTCCCGGCTGGAACGGCATCGTCTATGCGGAGGGGACCCACGAAAAAGCGTTATTACGCGATGGGTTACGTGCCTACGCTGCCCAGCCGCTTTTCCGGACCGTCGGCGTCGACCGGAGCTACTACGCCCCGTTGACCGCGGAAGAGGTCGCCGAGTACGCCAGCTCCGTCCCCGCCGACTTTCGGCCCCTTGCGAAGGTGTGGCGCGCGATCACCATGACGACGCCCCTCGATGGCGGCGCCTTCCCCGCCCCCTTCCTCAACGCCCCGCTTTTTCTCGAAAAAGTCCGCGCGCCGTGGGTGGGCAGCCGGCTCTCGCCCGTCCATGTGCTGGAGTTTCCGCCGATGCCGCCGGGGACGATGACCGCCGGTGCCTTCGCGACCGCCCTCGAGCGCTTCCTCGGCGAGCTGCCCCGCGACCTGTCGCTCGCCGTCGAACTCCGCAATGAACATCTCTTTTCGCCAAGATACGCAGCGGTGCTTCGCGAAGCACGCGTGGGGCACGTCTACAACCAATGGACGGCGATGCCCTCAGTAGGCACCCAAGCAAAGCGGTTTGTCCCGCGCGGCGATGCACCGGTTGTGGTTCGACTTCTGCTCCCACGGCATGCCCGTTACGCCGACAAGAAGGCGGAATTTGCTCCGTTTCATCGGATCGTCGAAGCGCAGCCCGCGATGCGCACGGAGACGGTCGCCCTTGTGCGCGCGGCGCTGGAGATCGGCGCGAAGGAGGTCTTGGTGACCGTGAACAACAAAGCCGAAGGATGCTCACCGATTACTGTCGAAGCGATCGCGGAGCTCCTCCTCGCCGACCCACGCTGAGGACGATAGCCACCTCGTCGGGCAAGCTATTGTTCGGGATTTTTCTGCGTAGCACGGGGCGCGGTCTATCGTGAAAAGTGCGCAAGCGAGTGTCGATCTAGGTTGCGCCGCCATGCGCATTCTCGGTCTCCTCGGTAGTTCGCTCGTTCTCACGGCTCTTGCGGTTGCCTGTGGAACGGCAGATGGAACAGGTACGTTCGTCACGAAAGACGGCGGCGGCGACGACGGAGGCGGCATCATCGTCGACCCCGACAGTGGCATCGTGATCGACCCCGACTCGGGCTCCACGGGCGCGGGCGACGGCGGTGGCGTGCTCGTTTCCGGCGACCCGGTCACCTGCGCGGAGGCCGAATCTGCAAAGACCTACGTCGGCTGCGACTACTGGCCGACGGTCACGCCCAACCTCGTTGCCAAGGTCTTCGACTTCGCGATCGTTGTTGCGAACAAGCAGACCGCCGACGCGAACATTACGGTGACGGGCCCGGGTGGCTTTTCGAAGACGGTCACGGTCGGCTCCGGCAAGCTTGAGAAGATCTTCGTGCCTTGGGTAACGGCGCTCAAGGGCGCAGAGAACACCGACCCGGACGCCTACGCATCGGTTGTCGCGAAGACGTCGGCCTACCATCTTGTCAGCAGCGTTCCGGTCGTCGTCTACCAGTTCAATCCTCTTGAGTACAAAGCGGTCGGCGGACCGCCGAACAAGGACTGGAGCACCTGCGTGAAGCAGTCTGGTGCAGCCGCTTGTTACTCCTATTCGAATGACGCGAGCCTCCTCCTCCCGTCGACGGCGATGACCGGCAACTACCGCGTGATTGGGCCGGCGTCCCAGACGGCGGTCGTCCCGGGCCTCTTCGGAGACAGCTCGTACAACGTATCGGACTTTTTCACGATTACGGCAACGGCTGACGGCACGACCGTGAACGTCGCCCTCGGTTCAAAGGCGAAGATTCTGGCGGGGACCGGCGTTGCCGCGAAGAACGGCGGCGGCAGCTACACGCTTTCGATGAACGCGGGCGACGTAGTCCAGTTGGTGGGGGCAGGCGGCACCGGGAACGACGTCGCCGGCTCCCTCGTGAAGGCCGACAAGCCGGTCCAGGTCATCAGCGGTCTCGTGGAGGAAATTGTCTTCCCGGTCGAAACACTTGGGAAAGACTATTACGTCGTACCGCCGACCGGTCCGCTGGCGAGCCCGAAGGTCCCCGGAGCCTTCGTCCGGATCCACGGCAACTTCGACAACACGCGCCTTACGTACGCGCCGAGCAAGCCGGCCGGCTGCCCGGACACGATCGCCGCTGGTCAGGTCATCGACTGCGGCTCGGCAGCGACGAGCGCTGGCCTTGTGAAGGCCCCGTTCCGCGTCACCGCCGACCAGCCCTTCGCCGTCTCGACCTACATGGTCGGCGGGGCCGTTTCGGATCCGAATGCGCTCACCTACCCGAAGGGGGACCCGTCCCAGTCGGTGCCGACCGCCGTCGAGCAGTACCGCACCGACTACCTGTTCCTCGCCCCCGACGACTACGACACGAGCTTCGTCGACATCGTCGGCCCGACCAACGCGAAGGTCACCCTCGACGGGAATCCGCTCGGCACCGGCTTCACCGCCATCGCGAACGGCTACGGGATCGCGCGCGTTTCGATTCGCGGCGGGTCTCACAAGTTGGTCTCCGATCTCCCGGTCGGTATCCAGGTCATGGGCTACGGCGACAACACGAGCTACCAGTATCCGGGTGGGCTCGATCTCAAGCGCATCTCGATCGTCCCCGAAAAGTGAGCTGCTGACCGATTGTGCATTGAGGAAACCCCGAAGACTCTTTGGGGTTTTCCTCTTTTTGTAGACCTTTGCCCGTCGACGGAACATTCGCGTATAGGATCGCCGCCGCGATGCATGCTCTCCGCCTCTCCCCACTGTTTTTGGCTGCGCTCGCGACCTTTCTCGTGACGCACGCGTGCGGCTCAAACGACGACGACTCGGTCTTTCCGTCGAAAGACGCTGGGCTCGACAGCGGCCCGCCGGCGAACGACGCGACGCTGATCATCGACGCTCAGGTTGGTGACGGCGGCGGCGGGATCGGTGGGGATCCTCCGACCTGCGGCGACGCGACACGCTTCCGCTCCTACGTCGGCTGCGACTACTGGCCGACAGTCACGGTGAACGCCGTCTGGTCGATTTTCGACTGGGCGGTCGTCGTCGCCAACAACCAGGCGACGCCGGCCAGCGTGACGGTGACCGGCCCTGGCGGCGTCTCCAAGACGGCGACGATCCCGGCAAACGGCCTGGAGAAGATCTACCTGCCGTGGGTTCCCGCCCTCAAAGGCCCCGATGGCAACGAATGCGCCGATGCGCCGCTCGTCGCCAATTCGGTCGTCGCACGCAAATCTGCCTATCACTTGGTGAGTTCAATTCCGGTCGTCGTTTACCAATTCAACGCTCTGGAATACCAAGGCGCGGGCGGCCCTCCCGGCAAAGATTGGTCGTCCTGTCCCGGGAATAAGCCCTGCAATGGGAAGAGCCCGATTGGGTGTTTCTCCTACGGGAATGACGCGAGCCTTCTCCTCCCCTCGACGGCGATGACCGGCGCCTATCGGCTGACCGGGAGCGAGGGCTGGGACGACGGAACGGGCGGCATTGCGGGACCGGTAGCAACGATCACTGCGACCGAGTCGGCGACGACAATCCGTGTAAAATCGGCAGTAAAAGCAACGGTAAAGGCCGGGAATGGCGTCACCGCAGGGAACCCCGGTGACGAACTCACGCTGAAACTCGACGCCGGCGACGTCGTCGAGCTCGTCGGCGGAACAGGCCCGAACGTCGACCTCGCCGGGTCGCTCATCTTGGCCGACAAACCGGTGCAAGTGCTCGCAGGAATCCCCTGCATCAATGTCCCATCTGCGAGTCCTGCCTGCGACAATTTGGAGGAGAGTGTCTTCCCTGCCGAGACTCTCGGACGCCATTACTTCTTTGCGCCGGTGACTGGTCCCCGCGCAAACAAACCGGGAACTCGCCTTCGGCTCATTGGCAACAAAGACGGCACGACTCTCACCTACAAACCGAGCAAACCGACCGGCTGCCCGACGACGCTCAACGCGGGGCAGGCGGTCACCTGCACCGGCCTGCTGACTGCGCCCTTCGAGGTGACGGGCGATGCCGAGTTTGCCGCGGTGACGCTCCTCCCCGGTGCGACGATTTCCGACCCAGGCACCACCGGCGCGCGAAGCCTTGGAGATCCTTCGCTTTCCAACTTGGTCGCCGTTGAACAATTTCGCTCGAAATACACGTTCTTGGCCCCCGACGACTACCCGGTCTCCTACGCAGACATCCTCGCGCCGCTTGGCACGAAGCTCACCGTGGATGGCGCAGCGGTGACGGCAACCTTCGAGCCGATCGCGAGCGGCTACGGCATCGCGCGCCTCCCGCTCGGCCCGGGGAAGAACGGCGCGCATACCCTCGAGGCCGATGCCTCCGTCGGCCTCCAGGTGGTCGGCTATGGGGCCTTCACCAGCTACCAGTACCCCGGTGGCCTCGATCTCAAACAGATCTCTACGGCACCCGACAAATGAGCATTCTCCTTGCGGAGATTCCGTATTCGTCGCTGCTGGCGCACCTCGATCGTAGGCCGAATCAACCGGCGGTCGTTCGTGGCGCTGCGAACGCATGGCCGGCGCTCCGCGCTGGAATCGGGGCGCTCCTGGCGCAAATCCCTCAACTCCGAACCCAAGAAGCGGCGCCACTTGGACGGCTTGGCGATGTCGATCCGTGGCTCCTCCCAAACCGATCACATTTCCGCAATCCGGTTACGCTGCCCGCCTCTCT
>DYPH01000093.1 GCA_020720045.1 Sorangium cellulosum
TTTCGCGAGGACGTGTCGCACTCCGAAAAGGAGATTCCGAGCAGCTACCTAGCGCCTGTCGACGGAGAACTTGCCCCTGTCCTACCTCTCGCTACATCCTTCGGCCATGCGCCGCCCGCTTGCCACCTGTTTCGCACTCGTGACCTTGCTCGCGCTTCCGGCTACCGGCCAGGCCGCCCCCCGGGCAGCCCAAGGAACGTCTCCGGCGCGAATCGCCCAAGCGAAGCCGGCCGGAAAGCCTGCGAATGCGCCGTCGGCGAAGGGGGGGGCGTCGAAGCCAGCGGCCTCGACGGCGAAGGGGGCGAAGGGCGGGAAGGGCGCAAAGGGGGCGAAGGCCGATCCGCAGGCCACAGCCGCTGCTGCGCGCGGGGAACTCACGCCGCAAGACGATGCGCTTCGCCGTCGGGTAGCCGGGGGGCCGTCTGGAGAAGATGTTGCGTTAGGTGCTGAAAGTATTGAACTAAAGGCGCTTCGCGCCGCGGAGAAGGAGCTGTTCCTCCCTGCGGCCCCTGCCAGCGGCCTTTGGCCCGCCGAGCTCGCCTCGCCGGTGCGCCACGACGGCGCCGTACGCGTTCACGCGTCCGGCTTTGCCCCCACGCCTACCGCCGACGACGCCGTCCCGGGAACCGGTGCCGCGCGCGGCGGCCGCGATGTCTCGTTCCTGGCGCAGCTCCAGCCCCTCGACGTGCCGACCCGCTGGGACGATCGCCTCGTCCGCTACCTGGAATTCTTCAAAGACGATCCCCGCGGCCGGGCGACGATGACCGTCTTCTTGCGAAAGTCGGGCCGCTACCGCGACCGCATGCGCCAGATCTTCGCAGCGAAGGGCGTGCCGACCGATCTTATCTGGCTTTCGATGATTGAAAGCGGTTTTGATCCGTTCGCCCGTTCACCGGTTGGGGCCGCCGGTTTATTTCAATTCATGCCCGAAACCGGAAAGGCCTATGGTCTCCACCAAGATGCCTGGATGGATCAGCGCTTTGCGCCGGTGCCGGCCGCGAACGCCGCTGCCGATTTCCTCCTCGATCTGAAGCAACGCTTCGGCACCTGGGACCTTGCCCTCGCCTCGTACAACATGGGTTATGGGGGCGTACTTTCCGTCGTCAAACGGTATAATACGAACGATTTTTGGAATTTGTCAAAGCTGGAAGGGAGCCTCCCCTGGGAGACAACGCTCTACGTGCCGAAGATTTACGCTGCGGCGCTGGTTGCGAAAAACGCCCGGCTCTTCGGCTTTGACGACGTGGCGGTCGATGCACCGCTCGCTGGCGAGTCGGCGATGGTCCCCGGCGGCACTTCGCTCGCAGAGGTGGGGAGGCTCGTCGGCGCCCCGACCCGCGAGATCGAGACGCTCAACCCGGAACTCCGTGCCGGGCGCACCCCTCCGAATACGACGTATTTGCTGCAAGTTCCGACGGGGAAGGCGGCCGCACTGACCGCGCTCCTGGCCAAAGCCGCCAAGGGCATGACGACGGCGACCAAAGGCTCGACGGCAACCGGCGATCCAAAACCGGAGGCGAAGACCGAGCGGAAACCTGCCGACACGAAAGAGGCGTTGCCGATCGCTGATGGGGAGAAGGTCGTCGTCCCCCCGGAGACCTTCGTCTACGCCGACCGTGACCGTGTATTCTACAAGGTTATTGCCGGCGATCGTCTCGACGCCGTTGCCAAGGGCTTTTCGGTCAGCGCGGCCGAGGTCGCCCGATGGAACGCCCTCGACCCGCAAGGGCGGCTCCAAGAAGGCATGATGCTTCAGCTTTTTGTTCCCAGTGGCACCGACCTTAGCGACGTTCCGCATAAGAAACTGAGCGCCGTCGTCCCGGTTACCGCTGGGAGCGATGCCTTCTTTGCAGCCTTCGACCCAAAGGGCCGGAAACGCATCGTCGTCGCCGCGAAAAAGGACGAGACGCTCGAGGCGGTCGCCCATCGCTACCGGGTCACGCCGGCCCTCGCCGAACGGATCAACCGCCGTCCGCGCAAGGACGCGCTGCGCGCCGGCGAACCGGTCGTCCTCTACGTGGAAGACGACGCCCAGAAGGGGGATTTGCCCGCCTCGGAGACGGCGACGACGACCGCGCCGACCCTCGCGCCGCGGCCGCTTCCGCCGATGGCGGCGCCGCCCCATCCCGAACTCCTCCCGCCCCTCGACCGTCAGGGCTGAGCGACCGCTCGGCCGCTCAGTTCCACTTGTAGACCAGGCCGAAGCCGATCAAATTCGCCTTGAAGGCGTAGCTACCGCCATTGATCGCTTCGCTCTTGGTTGCATTTCCCGTCACCGGGTTGATGCGCGGCGCTGCTGCCGTGGCAGGATCGACGGTTACGTCGTCGACGAACGCTTGCGCGAAAACGGCGTCAAAGCGCCATTTATCCTTCAGGTACAAAGACCCACCGATGCTCGCGATGAGCTTCTTGGAATCGGCAGAAAGCACCGACGTCCAGGCATTGGGGACGGCGCTCCCTTCGTAGTGAGCGCCCGCGCGCACGGCGACCGGATAGCCGGTTGCGAGGCCCGGAAAGCGGATCTCGGCGCCGACGCGGAGCGAATTTGCGTCTTGGAAATTTCGCGGAATCGACAACGGCGGCACGCCGAAAGGGCTTGGAAATCCCTTTACGCCGAGGAGCTTCGTCCCGCTCGCATCGACGTCGATGCTCTTATGAACCGACCAGAATTCGCGGACATAGGCGACTTCTGCGCGGAAAGAAGACTCCTTTCCGAGGTCGGTCCGGTACTCGATGCCGGCCCGAATGACCGGCGGGAGCCAGAAGGAAACAGTGCCTGAATCGCCGCTCTGGGAGGCGCCATCAAATACGGCAGCCGTCGGAAGGCGCAGCTTCATCTTTGCTGGCGCGTAGACGTACATCGGCCCGAGCGCAGATGCGCCAATTCGAATGTGCGGGTCGGGGGCCCACGAGACGCCAGCGGTGAGCGTCGGCGCGACGATCGGCGATGCGGTGATCTGGCCGACGGTGTCGTAGGCGGGGTCTTCCGGGGCAGCAACGAGGCGGTCCGGCGGGCTGGCGGAGAGCACGACCGTCGATTTAAACGTGCCGACGAGCGTCACGAGGCCGAAGCCAACATTCAAGGTTTTTGACGCCTTGTAGCCGGCGTAAGCGCCGACGTAGCTGAGGGCCGAACCGTCGAGAGTTACGAGCGAATAGCGGGCCGGCGAGGGCTTTCCATCGACGGTCGCCGGGTAGCTGACGAGCGGCGCATAGGGGGCGAGGATACCGCCGGCGAACGTCCAATTGTCGCCGTAGCGCTGGCTGAACGCGATCGTCGGGAGCGGGAGGACCGGCGTCGTCCCGTGGACCGTCGGGTACTCGTAGGTGCGAACGGTGCCGTTCGCGTCGGTCACATTGCTTCGACGCTTGTAGTCTGCATCGAAGTTGAGGTTGCTGCCGTCGATGAGGAGCTGGGTCCCACAGTCGACGAGGCCGGCCGGGTTGTACCAGATGGCGCCTAGGTCGTCGGGGGCGGCGACGAAGGCACCGCCGCGACCGAGCGGGCGTACGCCACGGTCCGAAAAAAAGAGGCCAGCGGCAGCGGCGGGCCGTGCCGGAGCGAGGAGAGCGAGGGCCGCGGAGGCGCCCAAGAGGCGTCCCCAAATGCGTGTGTTCTGCATGAAAAAGATCAACGCGAGCTGTTGCGCACGATGGCGTAGAACTGCTCAAGCCCGCGCGTGTTGTTGCTGAGGAAGTCGACGACGGCATCGGCGACGGCTTTGTAATCGGCCTCATCGAGCCGTGGCTTCGGCTGCTCGGGGGCGACGCGATTGAGATCGGCAACGACGTCCATGAGGATGTCGAGGGGGGTCTGGTTCTCGTAGCCCTTCACGGTGAGCGGCGTGACGAGGTTCTGAAGGACGATCGGCAGGACCTGGTTGGGATCGTACTCCCGCGAGCAAATTTCCTCGCCCTTGTCATTCATGTACTTTCCACTTACTTTCCCAAGGAGGGAGAGTTGCGCGTCGACGAGGCTCTTCGTTGCCGCCGTCCTACCGTCGGCTGCCGGCTGCGGCACCGGCGACATCGCCGGGGCGAGGGCGTGGAGGAACGGGACGAGGTTCTGATCGTCGGCGAGCACCTGTACGAGGTCGGTCGACGAGGCGAGTGTCGCGGCGAACGCATCGTTCGTCGAAGCGCCGTCGGTCATGTACTTCATAAACGCTTCGATTTCGTGGCGAGCCCCGGCATCGGCACGAATTTTCTCCGCAACATCGAGGCCCGATCCGACGAGCGGCCCGCTCAACGTGTCGGCGACGTTCTTCGGCAAGGTGTCTCGCCCCCAGGCGCAGCGGTCGTAGGGGGGGACGAAGCTCGTTGGACAGCGCGCCCACAGCTGGGAGCGGAGAAGGTCGACGAGGATCGGCGTCCCTTTGGCGATCATGGGGTCGGCAAACGCCGCCGTGCTCTTGTCGCCGGTCGTCCCGAGGAATTGATCGACGAGCTGGGAGCGAGCGCGCCGCCATTGAGCGATGCGCGCCCCCTTTTCTTCGGGGTGCGCCTTGTCCCACGCGGCCCACGTTGCATCGGCTTTCACGAGAGCATCCACAATCAGGAGCAGCGGAGTGGTTTGTGGGAAAACGCCGCCGTCGTTCCGCTTCGACGTCTTGTCGCCGTTCCGGTGTGCGATCTTGGCAGCCGCCGAATAGTTAGGATCTCCAAGAGCTTGCGTCGCCTGGGCGAGGACAGTGTACGCATCGATGTCGCGGGTCTTCGTGCACGTCCCGGATGCATCGGCGGTTTCGCAATGGCGAACACGCATGCCCTTCAACGTCTTTGAAAGGTTGATCAGCGCCGGCAGCATGTCGCTGTCGAGGACGTCGCCAATCGAAGGTTCGTAAGAGCTCAAACCGTCTTTCGAGCAGGACTTTCCCCCAGGCATTCGACATTCATCGGCAGTTCCCCGATTGCTCTGCCAGTGCTTGTGGGCGACAACGGCGACTTTTGTAAAGAGGTCTTCGCGGCCGTGCTTCGCAAACGCCGCCATCAGCGGCTGGAGTGCGGTGTAGAAGCCGACGCGCTCCATCGCAAAGAGGACCCCCGAGTGGCGTGCCTGAGCCGTGTCGCCGGCCGCGCAGGTCCGGAGCCCCTTGATCTGGCCGCCGAGGGCGACGTCGTCGCCGACACATCCGTTCGAGCCGCGGTCGCACGGGTCGGCGAGCACGCGCTCCTGACACAGGTTCGTGCCGAAGTAGTCGGGATTGAGTCCCTTGATGAACTTCGTAGAGTCTGGGTTCTGCGTGTCGTTCGGATCCCAGAAGACCAACCGCGACGAATATTGGGGCCGTGGAACGAGCTCTTTGCTGTCACCGGGCGTCCAAAAACCGCGGAAACCGGCCGATTTTTCAAGGGTATCGACCGTGGTCGCTCCGATTCCGACGACACCGTTGCGCATCAGGTCCTGACGCATAATCAGCTTGCCACGGGAGGACCCCGCGACGTTGTCGAGGAAGAAAGTTGCGAGATTTTCAATCTTGAAAACTTCGCATTCCCCGTAGGACGCGCGGAAGGGGGGAAGGTAGGACGGCGGCAGCGTGATGGAGCCGGCGATCGGGACCCCCTTCGCGAAGACCTGGGCGCCTGGCCGGTTGCAGGAGGCGACGCCGTCGGTCTCGGCGACAAGGCCAAAAACGCGTTGGAGGAGGGAACGGTTGTCGCCGGAGTCCGGTTTGCTCCGATCGACCGGCGACTTCGGCGGATCGTTGCTATTCGTCGTCAGGTTTTTCGGCGGACTGTCGACGTTGTTATGATCGTAGGTGAACGTATCGCGGCTCTTCGCGAACAGCGAGAAGTCGGGGGCAAGGTCGAGCGACGCGTCATTGGAGAGGGCGTCCAGAAGATCGGCGATGAGCGCCGGATCTTTCGACATTTCCGCAAAAATATCGATAAATTCGTCCCAGAATGTCGAGTTCGCCGGGTAGGTACCTTCTGGGCGTGCAGAGGCTTTATCCTTGGCCTTGGAAACCGCACCAATCAGGCGCGCCAGATCCTTCTCTCGATCGACGAAAAGCGCCCTCACGAGCGCGATCGTGTCGTCTGAATTTTTATCAGCGAGCACCTGGAGAAGAGCGTGTGCGAAGTCGACCGTCGCCGAGTTGTCCGGATTGAAACCCTTGTAAGCGACCGCCGTCCCGTTCGCGTACTTCTTCGAAAGATCGGCCCGCGCACCGGCGAGGACGTAGAGCCCCGCAAGGGCGTCCATCATCGTCTCGTGATTCGCCTTAGGATCGGGATTGAAAAGCGGCGGCATATTCCGCATTGCCGCGGCCGTAAGCGTCTTTGATGTGTCGATGTACCGATAGAGCAGCGCGTTGGAGCCGGTCGTCGCGCGCCCGAAGGAATCGCGGGTGGTTGTCGCTTCATCGGCGGCGAAGAAGGGGGCGGGGATCGCAGCGCCAGCGCTCACGAAGGCGCCTAGCGGATCGACGTCGGCGAGGCCGTCGTTGTTCGCGTCGACGAAGGGGGCGACGACCTTGCCGCTGCTCAACAGGGGCTGGGCCCACCCGCGCCGGTCTCGGGCGACGATGTAGCGCGCGGGGCCGCCGACGAAGGCTTCGTTCTCGGCGAGCATCGCTGCGTTCGCCATCTCGAGGGTGGTTCGTGGGCGTGAAAGTACTGATTTTCCAGAACTATCGGTCGTCGCTGTGAGTGCGGCCGCTACCGGATCGGCGGAGGCGTTTGCCAGTTCCGCGCTGCCGACTTCCAGGAGCTTGTTGAATTCCGTGTAGGCTGCACCCGGCTTCCCGTCGGCGGCGAAGGGGTCAGAGACGGACGACGTCGTCCGGACGAGCGCCTCGGACATGTCCCGAAGGCGCGGGTAGGCGACGGCGGGGCGCGCCATTCCGAGCGCGATCGCGAGGGGGCGATAGCCTTTCCGGCCGCCCATGCGTTGGAGGGCATTGCGCGCCTCCTTGTCCTTCGCAAGCGTCGCAAATACCTCGGAAAGGGACCGCGTCGATTCCGGGATCGTCCCGTCGATGTAGAGCTTGGTGAAGCGGCCGAGGAGCGCTTCGAGCTCCTTCAGGAGCTTGCCGTTGCCAGCGCCAGCGGCCTCGGGCGGCAGGCAGGAGTCGAGCTCGTTGGGGGCGTTGAGGTCTTTGACGGCGACGACCCGGTCGGGGAAGGCGGCGTCAAAGGCGGTGACGAGCTTCGCGCGCTGGGCGGCAAAAAGCTCCACGCGCGCGATCGCACGCGCCTGATTGGCCTGCTGAACGTCGATCGGGACCGCCTTGCCGCTTTCGTCGACGGCGCCGGCCACCGGTTGCGGCAGCGCCGTCGTGTCGACCTTTGCCCCAAAGGCCCCGGTGGCGTCCTTGTGGCAGAGCCCATGAAACGAGGCCCCGGTGAGGTCTTCCCGGAGGGCACCAGCACCGACGCGGTCGCACAAAACTCCATAGAGTTCCTCGCCAAGCGTGCCGCGGACGACCGACGGTCGTGTGTCGTCGAAGGTCGTGCAGCCCGGAAGCAGGAAGGGGAGGAGGCCAACGAGCGGGGCAAGGATCCGGCCGCCGATGCGGCGCCGCGCCGGGCGGAGAGCATCGGCCAGCGGCGTGGCGCTTCGACGGGGGGCAGGAGAGGGGCGATTCGACGGCGTGGCGGGCATGGAAACCGGTCCTGGCTGGCGCGAAAACCGCGCCCGACAAACGCGGAACTTACCGCAGGTTCCCTTGGGGCGGCACCGCTATCTCGCGCACATTGGAGCGCTCGACTCTTGTCGCGCCGCGTCAAATCCGCCCTTCGGAACGGGATTGGTTGCTGCTCAAACGATTGAGGCAGCGACGAAACCGGCGCGTGCGTCACGCGAAAAGCGCTTGGACGCGCGATTGTGATCGCTAGGCCGGCTCGATGAGCTGGCGCCATTCGCCTTCAGGGAGCCCGACCGTTTCGCAGTCGTCCTTGCTGCCGTCTTCCCACATGCTCGCCGAAAAGAGACTGTCGGTGTCGGTCCCCGCTCGCGGAAGCGCGATCATCGGGTGGTGCCACGTCCCCGGCGCATAGGCGACGCCGCAGGTTCCAGGCACGACAAACCCTTGCAACGCTTCGAGATCGGGCGTCTCCCCGCGGCCAGCGACGAGCACCACGTAGCGGTCGACCGCCATCGGTACGAAGAGCTGTGTCGAATAGGCATGGCGCTCGAGAAGGACCACCGCGAAGGGGAAGGCGCGCGGCGCGCAGCGGAACACGGCCACGTTCAAACGGGCGTGGGGGCGACGGTTTTCGAGGTCGACCGCCCAGTCGTAACGGCGCGCAGAGCCTTGGTTCGCGTCGATCGACCTGCCTGCGGCATCGACGGAAAGGAGGCGCCCGTAGGGGGAAAAGGCCTCCGCGGTGATTGGTGCAAGATGCAACTGTTTCATCAGCGTGTCCACGAAGGGCTAGAAGGGGAACACATGGTGGAAGAACTCGGCGCGCGAGGAAACGGCACACTTTGCATAAATGCTTGAGGTGTGTTGCCGCACGGTCTTTTCGGAGAATTCGAGAATCTTTGCGATCTCCGCGCTCGGTAACCCTTTCAAGATAAGCACCGCCACCTCGCGCTCTCGCTCCGTCAATTTCGCGCGCGAAAGGCATTGCTCCACGACGTCGGAGAAGTCTTCTCGCCGCTCCTGGAGGCGCTCGATCACGGAAAGAATGTCGGCAGTCGCGAATGGTTTCTCCAGAAAATAGCTCGCACCGAGATTCATCGACGCGACGACGCGCGGTACCGCGGCAAATGCCGAAACGACGATCGTCGGATGCCAGGCGCAGTGCTCTTTGCAGTGCTTCAATACGGCAAGTCCGCCGGCTTCATCGTCCCCGAGGACCATGTCGGTGATCACGAGATCGATCGCGCCGGAATCGAGCTTGCTTGCTGCGGTTTGTGGATCTCCCGCTTCCGTCACCACGTAGCCGGCGCGGGTCAGCGCGCGGGCGAGCGCGTCGCGGGCATCAGGGTCGTCTTCCACGAGGAGGAGGCGTTTCATGGCGTTCGCGGGAGCGTAAGGCGAAAGACCGTCCGCGGGGGATTCCCTTCGCGCAGGTAGACGATGTCGCCGCCGAGGGCGCGGACAAGGGCCCGCGCGATCGGAAGGCCGAGACCGAGCCCCGCACATTTCTCGCTCCCGTGGGGGCGAAACAGTTGGGATTCATCGGATATTCCGGAGCCATTGTCGCCCACATCAATACGAATACATTCCCCCACCTCCGAAACCTCGACTTCGACGTCTGTCGCCTCATCGAGGGCGTTCGCAAGGAGGTTTTCGACGGCGATGCGGACGGGGATCGCCGGTACCGGCGCGCGGGACCGATTCGCGACGACCGTCAATTTCTTAAGTTGAATGGCGTCACTATCGACGAACGTCCGCAGCGCGCGCTGGACGACCGCATCGACCGCGTCGGATGGATGGCCGGTCCCCGGATCGCCCTGGCGGGTCATCGCTTTGAGGGTGTCTAGTGGCGCCAATACCCGCGTCCATTGGCCACGGAGCTTTCGTGTGAGTGTGCGAGAATCTGTGGAGAGTTCCGTTTGAGCCTCCAATTCTTCGAGGAGAAGGCCCATCGCATGCAACGGGTTCTTCGCCTCGTGGAGCGTCGCCGCCGCGACCACCCACACCGCCTGATCGCGCTCGGTATGATCGAGGCGCTCACGGAGCTGGGAGGCGTCTTCGGCGGCAGCGCGAGCGAGCGCCGAGCGAAGGCGGAGGTAGTGCACGGCCGTCCCGAGGAGGAGCCCGACGACCACCGGAACGATCCGATCGATCACGAAATGCACTGCTGGGAACGACGCGAACGCCCCACCGCGGCGCGCGACGTCGTCCATGGTGACGTTCAGCGCGGCGTAGACGGCGCCGCCCGCCGCCCCCGCGAGGACGAAGAACCGCGATTGAAGCTCACGTTCAAGAGGGGCGCGCACCGAAGTCGCCTACCACGCCGGCGTCGACCGGCGATTTCGGACCGGCCGCCGAGCGGGCCCAAAGCACGGGGAGCACGAAAAGGGTGAGGAAGGTCGCGGTGATGAGTCCTCCGACGACCACCGTCGCGAGTGGCCTTTGCACTTCGGAGCCGGTTCCCGTCGCGAGCGCCATTGGCAAGAAGCCGACCCCGGCCACGAAGGCGGTCGTGAGGACCGGGCGTAGCCGTTCGCTGGCGGCGGCTTTTGCGGCGTCGGTTGGCGAGGCGCCCCCCTCTTCTTCACGGCGGATCGCGGTCAGGAGGACGGTCCCGTTCATCACCGCCACGCCGGCGAGGGCCACCAGCCCAACGACTGCCGAAATCGACAGCGGGAGGCCCCGCGCGAGGAGGGCGAGAAGGCCACCGCTCGTCGCCGCGGGGACGATAAGCATGAGGAAGAGGGCCGGTCGGAATTGTTGGAACGCCAAGTAAAGGAGCACCAACACGGCGGCGAGCGTGAGCGGGAGGACCAGCGCAAACCGCTGGGCCGCATGCTCCAAATGCTCGTTTGCGCCGGTAAATTCGACGAAGCTTCCCGGCGGCAAGGTGACCTTGCCGACCTCCGCCTCAAGGGCCTTCACAAAGCCGCCGAGGTCTCGACCACGCACGTTGAGCTCGATGAGGACGCGACGGCGGCCTGCTTCACGGCCGATTTGGGCCGGTCCATCTTGGGCCTCGTAGCGGGCGACGGCGCCGAGGGGGACTGCGCGCCCACCGGCGACGATGATCGGCTCGTCGCGGAGCCCTTCCGCGTCGACGGGGCGCGCGCGCTTCAACGTGAGGTCGACGCGGCGGTCGCCAAACGCGACCTGCCCCAGGGGGCGGCCGGGGCCGAAGGCTTCGAAGGTCGCCGCGAGTTCGGAAGGTGGCACCCCGCGGACGGAAAGCGCCGCCGGATCGGGGCGGAGCGTCGCGAGCGCGAGGCCCGACGTCGCCTCCACGCGTACGTCGCAGGCCCCCGGAACTCCTCCGGCCACCTGGGCGACCTTCGCGGCAGCGGCGCTCGTCGCCGCCAAATCGTCCCCGTAGACCTTGATCCCGACGTCGCTCTTCATACCTCCTAGAAGTTCGTCATTTCGCATTTGAATTGGCTGGCTAAATGCAAAGCCGGTCCCGGGGAGTGCCGCTTTGAGTGCCGTCTCCATCGCGCCAACGAGCGCCTCGCGATCGTGAAAGCGCCATTGGGAACGCGGCTTCAGCATCACGAAGACGTCGCTCTGCTCAAGCCCCATGACGTCGGTGGCGACGTCGGGGGCGCCAGTCCGCGAAACAACTCGATCTACTTCAGGAAATGAAAGGAGCGCAGTCTCGACAGCGCCGGTCCCTGCGATCGCCTCGGCGAGCGATACGCTCGGTGGGCGCGTAAGTTGAACCACAATGTCCCCCTCTTCCAGGCGGGGGACGAACTCGGTGCCGAGGCGCGACGCGACGACGCCGGAGACGACGACGAAACCGATGGCGGCCGCGATGGCGACGTTCGGCAGTCTCCAAAAGAAGGCCGAGGCGCGGGAAAACAAAGGGCGTACTTTGCGGAGAATCCACGATTCATGGTCGTCTCTTGCCGGTTTGAGGACGAGCGACGCAAGAGCCGGGATGAACGTGAAGGAGAGCACGAGCGCCGTCGCGAGGGCGAAGAGGACGGTGATCGCCATGGGGCGAAACAGCTTCCCCTCGACGCCATCGAGGGCGAGGATCGGCACGTAGACGACGCCGATCACGACGACGCCGAACGCGATCGGGGCGCCGACGCTCTTCCCTTCGCGGACGAGGGCGTCCGACGCGGAGATGCGCTCGCGGACCATGGCGGCGAGGGCCCCTTCGACGACGACGACAGCGCCGTCCACAACCAGGCCAAAGTCTACGGCGCCGAGCGACATCAGGTTGCCGCTCTGCCCGGTCACACGCATCCAGGCGAGGGCGCCCAGGAGCGAGAGCGGGATCGCGGTCGCGACGACGAGGCCGGCGCGGAGGTCTCCGAGGAGCAGAAAGAGGACGACAACGACGACAAGGGCCCCTTCGAGGAGCGAGTGTTCCACCGTTCCAAGGACGCGATCTACAAACGCTTTTCGGTCGTAAAAGGGGACGACTACCGCCCCTTTCGGCAAGCGCGGCGCGATCTCGTCGAGGCGCGTCTTCACGGCGGCGGCCACCTCGCGCGCGTTGCCGCCGGCGACCATCTGCACCATCGCATAGACGGTCTCCCCCTTGCCATCTTCGGTGGCCGCCGCGAGGCGGTAGCGGGCTCCGGAACGCACCGTCGCGACGTCGCGAACGGCGAGCGGCGTGTTCGTTCCTGGAATTTTGCTGGCGAGCGGCACCGCCTCGACGTCGGCCAGACTCTTGTATTGTGCATCAAGGCGCACGAGGAGTTGCTCGCCACCGCGCGGTACGGCGCCCCCGCCTCGGTTGTGGCCGCCGCCGGACAGCGCCTCTTCGACGTCCCCCTGGGTGACAGAAAATCGTCGAAGATCTTCAGGCCGAACCAGGACCTCGACCTCTTCGACGTCGCCGCCCCAGCCGTTCACCTCGACGACGCCGGGCAGGAGGCGCAGCGGCCGTGCGATTTCCCAGTCGAGGAGGGTGCGGACCTCGGTCGGCGTGTGCCCCGGCCACCGCACCGTGAAATGGAACACTTCGCCGAGGCCGGTCGCCATTGGGCCCATTTGCGGCTCGCCGCTCCCCTTGGTCGCCTCGCGCGCGCTCGGCATGCGTTGCGAAACCAACGTGCGTGCGTCGGCGAGGGGGAGGTCGTCTTCGAAGACGAGGGTGACGGCAGAGATGCCGGAACGGGAGACGGAACGGAGCTCCTTCAAATGGGGAAGTCCCGTCATGCTCAATTCGACGGGGCGGGTCACCTGTGCCTCGGTTTCCAGCGGTGAGAGCCCGGGGGCCGCCGTTAGAACCTGAACTTGAACGTTTGAAATATCCGGTACGGCATCAACCGCGAGGCCTTTTGCGGCAAAGAGCGCGAGCGCCGCGGCAAGAACGGTGAAGAAGAGAACAAGGCCCCGGTGGCGGACCGACAAGGCGACGAGGGCGCCGATCATTTCGCCCCCGTCAAAGCGGGCCCGCCCTCAGTCAGGTCGTCGCGGGAGAGTTCGCCCTTTAGGAGGACCGCCCCTTCCGTCACGACGCGGTCGCCGTCGACGAGCCCTTCCGCGACGACGACGCGGCTCGGCGTCCCGACCCCGAGTTGGACGGTACGCGGGTAGTAGCGATCGCCGCGCTCGAGGAAGACGGTCGTCGCTCCGCGAAGGTCGACGACGGCACCTCGCGGAATGGTACGTACCGAGGCTGCAGGTTGCACGTTCTTCGCGTTCTCCGAGCCGGCCGTCGGAAACGCGACGCTGACTTCCGAACCGAGTAGTGAAAACGAGCATTTGTCGGCGCCAAGCGCGATTCGGACGGTGCGCGTACGCAAGACCGGATCGACGGTCGGAAGGACGGCTCGGACCTGTCCCGTGCAGGATGCATCTATCCCGGAAGCGGGACGCAGCCGTGCTCGAGCACCGACGGCGGGCGGCGCAGGGCCGCGCTCCGGCCAGCGAGCGGCGACGACAAGCGCGTCGTCGGCGAGGATCGTGAAGAGCGTCTTTTCGGGGGCGACGGCGCCGCCGAGCGGGAGGGCGCGGCTCGCCACGATGCCGGCAAAGGGGGCGCGAAGAACAACGGCGCCGTTGCCATCGGCGCCAAACGCGCCAAGGAGCGTACGTGCCGCTGCCGCATCGGCGCGGGCCGCCGCCAGTTCGCCACGAAGATCATCGACTTGCATCGGGACCGCCGCCTGCTCCTTTGCGAGCGCTTCGTAGCGGGCGAGGCGCTTTTCGAGCGGCGAAATTCGGGCGGTTGCGCGCACCAAATCGGCGGCCGCGCGGGCCGCTTCCGGCGCTTCAATCCGCGCGAGAAGTGCCCCCTTTTCGACGCGGTCCCCCTCTTCAACAAGGACCTGGGTCGCCCGCCCGGCGAGCACCGCGCCGACTTCGGCGGTGCCATTCGGGGCTGCGACGAAGGTCCCCGGGACTTCAAGTTCCGCGTTGGTTGCAAACGGCCCGGTCGTCACCGCCTCCACGCGAAGGCGACCGGCGGCCAGGAGCGCATCGCGCCCGGCGAGGGCGATTCCGGAACCCTCCGTCGAAGCGGGCGGCGTCACCGGCGTACCGGCGGAGGCGACCGGGGGAGTTCCGTCGACGGGCGCCTTGCTGCACGCACTAAGTGTGCACCATGCAACGAGCGTCAGAAGCGGTAAAAATTCTGTATTCATTCGCTTTTGTCCCCTCCGCCGGCCACGTGGCGCGCGTGTGCGTCGGCGACGCGAATCGACGCTCGTGCCGCCACGAGCTGCTCTTCCGCGGCGAGCACTCGCTTTCGAAGGGCAAAGAACGACGGAAGATCGCGCACCCCGCGATCGACCTGGGCCCGAGCGACGGTCACCGCCTCGCGAAGCTTGGGGAGCACCGCCGTGTTGAGCAGTTCTTCCCGCTCCCGGAGGTGGCCGCATTCGTGGAGCGCCATCGCGAGCTGGCGCTCCAAATCATCTTTGAGGAGACGGGCCTCACTCTCACGTGCAAGGACACGAAGATCGGCCTGGGCGCGCGGGTACTTGGCCACATCGGTCACCGGAATTGGCAATTGAACGGAAGCCAGAGTTGTCCGTTCGCCGGTCCCTTCGCGCATGTACGTCACGCCTACGCCCCAGGTCGGGATTTCGCGCGCGACGATGGCCGTCCGCTCGCTCTTTTCGCGGGCCGTCTGGGCACGGGCAAGTGCGAGCATCGGGTGACTGTCAGAGATCGCTTTTATATTCGGCATCGTAGGGACCGTGTCGATCGAACCCTCCAGGCGGAGCGGCGCCTCCGGCGGGACGCCAATCGCGCGGCGCAGCAGGAAAAGGCTCTCGGTCCGTGCCCCTTCCGCGTCGAGCGTATTGAGGCGAACGTCGGCCGCCTCGGCGGCGGCAAGCGAGCCATCTTCCGGGGAAATGACCCCTTTTTGAACGCGCGCTTGAATCTGGACTGCGATGGCGGCCGCGTCTTCTTCTGCCCGATGCCTCAATGCGAAGACAGCCTCCGCGAGTAGGGCAGCATCAAAGGCCTCTTCCGCGATCTTTGCGCCGTCATACTCGGCGCGCCTTCCCTCTGCGTGCAGGCGATCGGCCTCGGCGGCCGCCGCCTGCTTTCGGGCGCCGACGAGGTCTTGCGTCGGAAATTCTTGAAAGAGTTGGGCACCGACTTCGGCCCCGGGCGAAGCGCCGTTCGCGAACTGACGCGGCCCCGCGTAAAGGGTCACCCGCGGGGCGAAGGTGAGCGCGCCGATGTCTCCGCGCGCGGCGCTCCCCGCCTGCGCCAGTGCTTTTGTGTGAAGGACTTCAGGAGCTTGTCGGGCTCCGAGCCGCCGCGCGTCTTCGCGTCGCAGCACAAGCGCCGGTGCGGCGACGACGGGCGCGTGGGCGGTGCCGGCGAGGGGCGTCGCCACCTCCGCGTAGGCCGGTGGTCCTGCGGCAAAGGCCAGCGCCAGACAACTGGCAGCGACGCAACGGGGGGCACGGACGGGCAACATCGCCGAGCGTCTAGCGCCCGGCGCGACGATGCCCCATCCGACAAATGCCGGAGCGCTCACGAATTGCTAATTTTAATAAGTAAGTTCAATGCGTTTGGAATGCCGCGGGGGCCGATGGTCGCATCGCTACGGCCCCCCGCATTCCGTCATGCGCGGTGCCCAGATCCCGGCTCGGATCGCCAAAACGTGATACCCTTCGCGCCGCATGAATTCCGCCCTTGCACGCACCAGCGCCGTGGTTCTCGCGGCCGGTTTTGGAACCCGCATGAAGAGCACCTTGCCGAAGGTGCTCCATCGAAGCTGCGGCCTTCCCCTCGTCCACTACCCGGTGCGCGCGGCCCTTGAGGCGGGCGCCTCCGAGGTGATCGTCGTCGTCGGCCACGGGCGCGAGCATGTCGAGAGCTATCTCCGTGAGGCGTTTGGCGCCCGCGTGAAATTCGCCCTGCAGGAGAAGCCGTGTGGCACCGGCGACGCGGCGCGAGCGGCGCTTCCGGCGCTTGCCGCCGACTGCGAACGCGTCCTGATTTTCTACGGGGACGCGCCGCTTGTTGGCGCCGCAGACCTCGCGAAAATTGCCGAAGCTCTTGATGAAAATCCGACCTCCCCCCTTGCGATGGCGACCTGCACGCTGGCCGATCCGACCGGCTATGGCCGCGTCCTTCGCGACGCGACCGGGCACATCGTTGCGATTCGCGAGCAGAAAGACTGCACCCCGGAGGAGCGTGCAGTGACGGAAATCAATCCCGGTATCTACGCGGCTCGTGCCGACTTCTTTCGCGAAGCGCTCGCAAGTCTCACTCCCAACAATGCCCAAGGGGAATACTACCTGACCGACATTGTCGCCTTCGCCCCCGAGCGGGGGGATCGTGTCATCGGCGTCGCGTCGTCCCCCGATGTGATGATCGGCATCAACGACCGCCAGCAGCTCTTTGAAGCGGAGGCGACGATGCATGAGCGCCTGCTCACCAAGCATCGCAAGGCCGGCGTCACGATTCGCGAAGGGGCGCGGATCGAAGACGGCGTGACGCTCGGCACCGATGTCATCGTCGAGAGCGGCGTCGTCTTGCGCGGGAACACGTCGATCGGAAACGGCTGTCACATCGATGTCGGAACCGTCCTCACAAATGTCACCGTCGGCGAGAACGTCCGCATCAAGCCGTACACGGTCGCCGAAGACGCTGTGATCGGCCGCGCCGCGCAAATTGGCCCATTTTCTCACCTACGCCCCGCTTCAGTGCTTGGCGAGGAGAGCCACGTCGGCAACTTCGTCGAGCTCAAGAAGACGACGCTCGGCAACCGCTCGAAGGCGAACCACCTCGCCTACTTGGGCGACGGCATCGTCGGCGAAGATGTCAACGTTGGCGCCGGCACCATCTTCTGCAACTACGACGGCTTCCAGAAGCACACGACCATCCTCGAGGATGGAGTCTTCATCGGATCCGACAGCCAGCTCGTCGCGCCGGTCCGCGTCGGCAAAGGGGCCTACGTCGCCACGGCGACCTGTGTGACGAAGGACGTCCCCGCGGGCGCCCTCGCGATTGCGCGTACGAAGCAGGACAACAAAGACGGCTATGCCGATCGCCTGAAAGCGCGATTCAAGGCGGCCAAAGAAGCGGTAAAGAAGGCGCTCGAAGCCGAAGAGAAGGGGGTCTGAGCATGGACGCAATCGTCGTCAAAGGTTCTCCGACGCCCCTCCAGGGGCGCATCCGCGTGTCTGGTGCGAAGAACGCCGCCCTCCCGATCCTCTGCGCAACGCTCCTTTCCGACGGCAATAGCGTCCTTCGTAACGTCCCGAAATTGCGGGATATTGATACTACGGCGGCCCTCCTCCGCTTCCTGGGACGCGACGTCTCCGTCGATGCACCGATGGTCTCCGTCGGCGAGACCCGGGGGACCGTCCGCCCCGAGGCCCCCTACGAACTCGTCAAGCAGATGCGCGCGAGCGTCCTCGTGCTTGGGCCTCTCGTCGCTCGGTACGGGCGCGCGAAGGTTTCGCTTCCCGGCGGCTGCGCGATTGGCGCTCGCCCCATCGACCAGCATTTGAAGGCCCTCGAAGCGATGGGCTGCACGATCCGTCTGGAGCGCGGCTACGTGATCGCCGAGGGGCCGAACAACGGCGGCCAGCTTCAGGGGGCCGAAGTCTATTTCGACATGCCTACGGTCACCGGGACGGAAAATATCCTGATGGCTGCAGCACTTGCGAAGGGGCGTACCACCCTCTTGAATTGCGCCCGCGAGCCGGAGATCGTCGAACTCGCCCGCATCTTGAACAAAATGGGGGCCGAGGTCGACGGCGCGGGGACCGACGTGATCCACATCAAGGGGCGCGCCCGCGACGAGCTGGCCCCCTTCGATCATGCGATCATCCCCGACCGTATCGAGGCTGGCACCTACCTCATCGCTGCGGCGATGCACGAGGGGAGCGACGTCGTCGTCGAGGGGGCCGATCTCTCCGACCTCGAGCCGCTCCTCGTGAAGCTCCGCGCCGCTGGCGTCACGCTGACGACCGAGGGGCATGATTTGCGTGTACAGCGCACCCGTCCCATCAAGGCGGTGAATGTCACCACGGCGCCGCATCCCGGCTTCCCAACCGACATGCAGGCACAGTTTCTTGTGCTCATGGCGCGGGCTCGTGGCGAGAGCGTCATCACCGAGACGATCTTCGAGAATCGCTTCATGCACGTCCCCGAACTCCACCGCATGGGGGGCGAGATCGCCCTCCGTGGCAACACGGCGCTCGTCCGCGGCGTCGATACCCTTTACGGCGCTTCGGTGATGGCGACCGACCTCCGCGCGAGCGCCTCGCTCATTCTCGCCGGGCTCGTGGCTGAGGGGGAGACCGAAGTCCGGCGCGTCTATCACCTCGATCGCGGCTATGAAAAGATTGAAGAAAAACTGAATGCCGTCGGTGCGAGCCTCACCCGCGTCCGCAACGCGGAGGGGTGAGGCCCACTTAAACAACGGACTACGACGACTTAGGTGTTCGCCGGAGAATTCCCTTTCTCCGGCGTTTCTTTGCCGGTTGTCGGACTATTTTTCGCCGGAACTACCGGCCGGGTGAGGCGAATCAACGGTCGAAGTTTCGCAAGGCTCTTCGGTCCAATTCCTTTCACGGTGAGGAGTTCTTCGACGCGGGTGAACTTCTGCTTTCGTGCGCGGAGTGCCAGGATCGCGTCAGCTCTCTTGGCACCGATTCCTGGGAGTCGGCGCAGCTCCGTGGCGTCCGCTTCATTCACGTAAACGGGGTCTTCCGGCGTCGCTCGGGCGCTGTGGGCGACCGGGGCGGGCGTCGCCTCCGCAGCCTCGGCGGCACCCGGGCCGGGCGGCGAAGGGAGGGCGGGGGGCGTCGATGCGCTCGGCGCTGCGGAGACCGCTTGCGGTGGCTCGCGGGCCAACGCTTCTCTCGTCTTTAGCCCAAGGAGGCGTGCGCCGGTCGGCGACCCGAGCCCCGCCAGCGCAAGGAGCGCGCAGACGGTGACTAGGATTTTTCCTGGCAACGGTGGGAATCGATGGCGGAGAGCGAGCAACGCTGTCCAGGCGTTGCGTGCGGTTTGCAAGCATGCTCGGCGGATCGCGGCGCGGCGCAAGGCGAAGCGGACTCGGCGGAGTTCGGAGGGGGTTTCTGTGCGCATCGCTCAACCGACGTTCGAGTGGGGGTAGTCGCGGCGGGGGCCACCATTGCCGCCGGAGTTCCGTCCGGCGACTCGCTGGTCTTCCTTCTCCTTCGGCTCGTACTCGCGCATTTGGAGCTGACCATTCACCGGAAGCGCGTCGAGTTTGAGGTTGTAAGAGCCGTCGCGATTTTCGAAGGCGACGCCGATGCGCGTCCAGTAGGACTTCCCTTCGCCACGCTCGACGATCGTGTAGACGGCCTTCATTTTACTTTGATCCATGATGAATTGATTCCTTCGGAATGAGGAGGAGAGGCATTTGAAAAAAACATGCAACACGACTTCCGCAGACCAAGGTTTCCTGCTTCTTCTGCAGGTCTTCGTCGGCAGCGCCGTCCCCTTCATCACGCCGCATGCCAACGCAAAATCCCTGCGAAACGCGCGATTCGTGTTCCGTGCCCCCCTGGCCCCGCCCCGATTTGCCTGGCCCGGGCCAGGGGGGGAGCGCCGACGCAGACACCTCCGGGCGTGCCACGCGAACGCCCACGCGTGGCACGAATGCCAGGAAAAACGCCGCTGCGCGCGCCCCGAACCCGTACTAGGGTTCCGCAAGCCCGTCCGTCGGCGTCTGTGACGCCGGGGGCGGCGGGTCCGCTTCAACCGAGCCCGAACCGAGAAGACTTGCGAAGGAGACGCCGGTGACCGAAAGACACGACCAGGACGCGCAGCAAAACGAGCAAATTGCGACCGTTGGTGGAGATGGGATCGCCCGTCGTACCTTCGTCCAGGGGGCCGCCGCCGCCGTTGCCGGCGCGACGCTCCTCGGCACCGGCCGCACCGCCTTTGCGGCGCCGAAGGAAGAGAAGAACTGGGCCGCCCGCCCGCCGGCCGGCTTCACGCCGTATTCGGCCCCCGGGAAAGTGGTGAAGGTCGCCAAGGCCGGCTCCCTCCAAGCCAACAAGCTCTATCCGAACGACGCCGACGCGAAGACGATGCTCGAGCGCGTGATGACCGAGCTGACCGGCGAAAAAGACGTCGTCGCGGCGGTCGCCAAGTTCGTTCATCCGGACGACGTCGTCGTCGTGAAGGTCAACGGGATCGCCCTCAAGAACATGGGGACGAACAAGGAGCTGGTTATTCCGTTCCTCGAGGCGATGATCAAGTCGGGCGTGAAGCCGGAAAAGATTACCGTTTTGGAGCAGTACAACGGCTTCCTCGCCGGTACGCGCATCACCGCGCAGAACGTCCCCAATGGGGTCAAAGTCGCCATCCACGCGAACAACGACGCCGTCATGGACGACCGCATCATCCCGGGGACCGGCACGCGCACGAAGTTCGTCCGCGTCCTCACCGAAGCGACCGCCGCCATCAACTTCAGCCTGATCAAGGACCACAGCATCTGTGGCTACACGGGCGCGCTGAAGAATATGACCCACGGCTGCACCATCAATCCCCACGATTTCCACGTCCACCACGCGAGCCCTCAAATCGCGCTTCTCTACAGTCAGGACGTCATCAAGTCGCGCGTTCGCCTCCATATTGCGGACGGCTACAAGATCATGGCCAACGGCGGGCCGCTCTGGAAGCAGCCCCAGTACGTGAAGGCCCACGAGGCGGTCTACGCAAGCACCGACCCGGTCGCTCTCGACACGATCGGCTGGGAAATCATTGAGGCGGCTCGCAAAGAGTACGGCCTTAAGACGCTGACCGACGAAAAGCGCGAGCCCTCGTACATCAAGACGGCCGCCTCCCTCGGCCTCGGGATCCACGAGCGTGCGAAGATCACGCTCAAAGAGATCACCGTTTGAGTGTCGTCATGTTCTGAACAGAAAGCCCCCGAGTTCTTCGGGGGCTTTCTTGTTTCAAGCATTGCGATAGTTTGATGCGTTTGTCTCCGCTACTTGGCACGGCGGGGACTGAGGGCACACAGCTCAAGTTCCCGGCTCGTCCGCGCGGGCATCCGCGCCGCCGATTTGGCCGCTTCAGGCACGAAGCGCCGGAGTTCGATGGTGTGCGCGAGCATGCGGCGTTCGAGGGCTTCCAGATCGCGACGCATTCGGAGCCCGAAGAAGTTCGTCAGCCAGTACTGCATGCCGGCAAAGAGCAAGTAAACCGGAAGGGTACGCGGGGAGAACTCGACGAGTCGGGGGAGGAGAACGATGTTCCCGCCTTCGAAGCGGAACGACGGCGGCACGAACCCGGCTACCTCGAGGGCGAGCGGAATGGCGACGCTCAGCGCGGCGAGGAGCACGATGCGAAGACGTAGCCGCGCGGGGGCTGCAGACGCATAAACAATCGAATTTGCAGCAGCGATCCCCGGCACGATGATCAGCGAACCGGACAGGAATGCGAGCACACCGATCGCGACGACGATCACGGTGAGGAGCAGCACCCCCTGGTAGGCCTCGATACGCTTCTGCCGGGAGAGGTAGAAGCTGTAGGCGGAAGCGAGCGCCGTAGAGAGCAAATAGCCGACGAAGAGGGGCCACGATCGAACGCCCGAGTAGAGGAAGAGCGGCGCCGCGAGCAGCCAGCCGAGGTAGGCAATCGCCCCAAATTTCGCGAGTTTCACGTAGTCGCCCTGGTGGGCGGTATCGAGTTCCTCCTCCATGGCGGCAGTGACGACGGCGGGCGGTTCGAGGAGCGTCTCGACGAGGAGCGTGCGCGCGTCCTCGGAGTCGCCATCCAGGGCGAGGGCTGCCTGGGCCGCCGCGATGGCGCCGTCCCGATCGCCGTTTTCGAGGGCTTTGCGTGCTTTTGTCGCCTCATCGAGAGCGGCGGAGCGGCGCTTCTGGGCGTCCCGATCGCCGTCCAGGATACGTTCGAGGGCTTCGCTGAACGCGCGCGCCGACGGGAGCCGACCGGCGACTTCTATGCAGAGTGCACGCTTGCAGAGGTCGACCAGTTCGAAGGGAATTGCGTCGTCGCCGGAGCGCTCTACGGGGTCCGGATTCGGGCCGGCGATCGTTTCGGCGAGCATTTTCCCGGGCGTCGATGCTGGAATCAATGGGACTCCCGCGAGAATCTCAAAGAGAATTGCACCGAGTGACCAAACGTCGCTCCGACCATCGACGGGGAGCCCGCGGGCCTGCTCGGGAGAGAGGTACCCCACAGTTCCTGTGATCGAACCGTAGGCCGTTTCAAAGCCGGGAAATTCCGTTCCGGTGTCTACCGGCATCCCCATTCCCTGCGAGCGGTCGCCGCGGTCACCTCGAAGCGATTCCGGGCCGTCACCGATGGACGAAACCGGCACATCTCCACGCAATTTCGCGATACCCCAGTCAAGAACGTAGACCTCGCCCCAGGCACCGAGCATGATATTTGCCGGTTTGAGATCGCGATGAACGACGCCACGGGCGTGCGCAAATTCGACGGCGAGCGCCGCCTGAGCAAGCGCCGTAAGGAGCTTTCGAAGGGAGGGGACACGCCTGCGCGGAAGCTCGTTCGTGCCAAAACTCGCCGAAGCTTTCTTGCCTTCGCGGGCGCGTCTACGGCGTTTGAGTTCCAGAATTTCTTCGAGCGTCTCGCCGCGGACGCGCTTCATCGTGAAGAAGGGGGCGCCATCCTCGGCGGCAGAGAGGTCGTAGACGGGGACGATGGCCGGATGCTCGAGCTGCCCCTGGATCCGCGCCTCGCGGAGGAACCGGAGGCGCATATCTGCACGATGCATGTGGTCGACGCGCAGCCGCTTCACGGCGACGTCGCGGCCGACGACGCCGTCCCTCAACAGCTCGACAGTCCCCATGCCCCCTTCGCCGAGGCGCCGCACCAGCGCGTAGCGGGTATCGGCGCGCGGTTGGGCGATGACGGCGGCGACGTCCACCTCGCGGGGATCGTCGGTCGTCGGGTCGCCGAACTCGCGGGGCAGGCTCCCCGCCGAGGAGCGCGGTCGCTGGCCCGAATCGCCGGCGGAGACCTCGGTACCTGAGCCGAAATGCGCGACAGGAAGGTGCGTTTCTCCAAAAGGATCGGGAGCTTCTGCCCCTTCAGACACCGTTTCCGGGGGGAGCGTCTCCGTGTTGGCTTCGCCCCTCGGTGAGAGGCGAGTCTCGGGGACAGCCGTCCCTTCCTCGCCAAGCGCCGAGGTGTTTGTCTCCGCCCGGCGAGATGCCGGATCGGAGAGCGTGTTCGCGTTCTCCCTGTTGCCGACGGCGCCCATCGGCGCGGAGCCTAGCTTGGAAGTCGCATCCACGGACCGGGAACCGTCCCTTCGTGTCCGGTCTCGCGTATCCTTCGCGCCATGCGAACTGCAGCGACGATCCGTGACGCGCTTACGGAGCGAAAATCCTCCCTTTTTTCGCTTCGCTACGCGTTTGCCGAGGACCCGGCCCGCTTTGAGGCGTTCTCCTTCCGTCACGAAGACCTCTTGCTCGACCTCTCGAAGCAGAGATACGACCGTGACACTCGAGCATTACTGTTGGAACTTGCTCGGCTTTCGGGGCTCGATGAGGCGCGCTCGGCGATGTTTGCTGGGGCGCCGATCAACACGACGGAAAAGCGCGCCGTCCTCCACGTCGCCCTCCGCAACCGTTCGTCCCAGCCGATTTTTCACGAGGGCGTCGACGTGATGCCGGCGGTGAACGCCGTGCTCGCCCAGATGAAGACCTTCGTCGAGGCGGTCCATGCGGGGATCCGCGTCGGCGCCACCGGCAAGCGGTTTACGACCGTCGTCAATATCGGCATTGGCGGCTCCGACCTCGGCCCCGTCATGGTGACGGAAGCGCTCAAGCCCTACGGAGACCGCGGTATCGGTGTTCGGTTCGTGTCGAACGTCGACGGTTCCCACCTGGTAGAAGCGTTGAAGGGGCTCGACGCCGAACAAACACTTTTTCTCGTCGCTTCAAAGACGTTTACAACGCAAGAAACGTTGACAAATGCGCGGTCTGCGCGCGAGTGGGTTGCTTCGCATCTGCCCGAAGGAGCAAACGTGGGACGCCATTTTGTGGCATTGAGCACGAACGAAAAAGAGGTGACGGATTTTGGCATTTCCCGCGAGGAAATGTTCCCCTTTTGGGATTGGGTCGGCGGCCGCTATTCCCTTTGGAGTGCCATTGGCCTTTCGATCGCATTGGCCGTCGGTTTTGATCGCTTCGAAGAGCTTCTTCGGGGCGCCCATGCCATCGACACCCACTTCCGCGACGCCCCGTTTGAGGAGAACCTCCCCGTTCAGCTCGCGCTTGCAGGTGTTTGGAACCGCAATTTCCTTGGGGCGCCGTCCCTCGCTGTCCTCCCCTACGATCAGTATCTCCACCGGCTGCCGGCCTACCTCCAGCAGGCCGACATGGAATCGAACGGGAAGGGGACCCAGAAGGACGGTCACCCCGTCGACGGCGAGACGGGACCGGTCGTCTTCGGCGAACCGGGGACGAACGGGCAGCACGCGTTTTATCAATTGATTCATCAGGGGACGACGTTGGTTCCCTGCGACTTTATTGCGGCAGCCGAGAGCCACAATTCGTATGTCGATCATCATCAGAAGCTGCTCGCAAACGTCTTCGCGCAGAGCGAAGCGCTCGCCCGCGGCAAGACCCTCGAAGAGGCGTATGCGGAGCTGATCGCTCGCAAAATGCCTGAGCACGAAGCGCGCGCGCTGGCGCCGCATAAGGTCTTCCCGGGGAACCGGCCGAGCACGACGATCCTCTACAAGAAGCTTACGCCGTACACGCTTGGGCGACTGATCGCCCTCTACGAACACAAGATCTTTGTGCAGGGTGTTCTTTGGGGGATCAACAGTTTCGATCAATGGGGCGTTGAGCTCGGAAAGGAGCTGGCTGGGAAGATCCTCCCCGCCGTCCGCGACTGCGCGGTGCCGGTCGCGCCGGAGTCGGCGGGGCTCCTTGCGCACTTCCACGCGCTCCGATGAGCCGCTTGGGCGCGTTGGTCTCGCCGCCCGGAAGCCGATCGTCGCAATTTGCCAGGTGAGCTGCTATCGGGCCGGCCGTGCTCCGGCTCGACAACATCTCCAAAGGTCACGGCAGTCAGATTCTCCTCGTCGACGCTTCGTGCGCGATTTATCGCGGCGAAAAGGTCGGCCTTGTTGGGCCCAACGGCTCGGGAAAGTCGACGATCTTCCGGATGATCATCAAGGAGGAGACGCCCGACACCGGGAATGTCGTCCTCGATAAGGGCTACACCATCGGCTACTTCAGCCAGGATGTCGGTGAAATGTCTGGCAAATCTGTCGTCGAAGAGACGATGGACGGCGCCGGGCCGGTTTCCGAGATCGCCCGAAAAATGCACGAGCTTGAGCATGCGCTCTCCGATCCCGATCGGATGGACGAGATGGAGAAGCTCGTCGAGGAGTTCGGCGACGCCCAGGCCCGCTACGAGGAGCTCGGCGGCTACGCCCTCGAGGCGAAAGCGCGTGAAATCCTTGCCGGTCTCGGCTTTGCCCAGGAGACGATGGACAAGGACGTCGGCGCGCTCTCCGGCGGCTGGAAAATGCGTGTGGCGCTCGCCCGCATCCTCCTCATGAAGCCGGACGTGCTCCTCCTTGACGAGCCGACCAATCACCTCGACCTCGAATCGATCCTTTGGCTCGAGACCTTCCTCAAGGGCTTCGACGGCGCCGTCATCATGACGTGCCACGATCGGGCCTTCATGAACCGTATCGTCTCGAAAATCCTCGAGATCGATGGTGGGGAGCTCACGACCTACGGCGGCGACTACGAGTTCTACGAGAAGCAGCGCGCGATTGCCGATGCGCAGCTCGAGGCTCAGTTTGAGCGTCAGCAGGCGATGCTCGCCAAGGAAGAGGCGTTTATCGCCCGTTTCAAGGCGCGCGCGAGCCACGCGGCGCAGGTCCAATCCCGCGTGAAGAAACTCGAGAAGATCGAGAAGGTCGAGCCGCCGAAGCGTCGGAAGGTCGTCCACTTTGACTTTCCCGATCCGCCGCGCTCCGGCGATGATGTCGTCAAGGTCGAGGGAGTCCGCAAAGCCTACGGAAGTCGCAAGATTTACGACGGGTTCGACCTCCTCGTCCGTCGTCAGGAGCGCTGGGCGGTCATGGGGATCAACGGCGCCGGGAAGTCGACGCTCCTTAAGCTGATCACCGGCGACACCGTTCCCGACTCGGGCTCGGTCAAAGTCGGCGCGAGCGTGAAGCTTGGCTACTTCGCCCAGCACGCGATGGAACTGCTCAATCCGCAGGACACCGTCTGGGACGCGCTCATCAACCGCTTCCCGAAGGCGTCGATCGGCTCACTCCGCACCCTCGCGGGCGCCTTCGGATTTTCCGGGGATGACATCGAGAAGCCGTGTCGGATCCTCTCCGGCGGCGAGAAGGCGCGGCTCGTGCTCGCGCAGATGCTCTTCGATCCGCCGAACTTCCTCGTGCTCGACGAGCCGACGAACCATCTCGACATGGCGACGAAGGAGATGATGATCGAAGCGCTCAAGAAGTACGAAGGCTCGATGATCTTCGTCAGCCACGATCGTCACTTCCTGGCTGAGCTCTCGAACCGCGTTCTCGAGGTTCTCCCGACGGGGCCGAAGCTCTACGGGGGTGGCTACCTCGAGTACGTTGCGAGCGTCGGCTACGAAGCCCCGGGGATGCGCCTGTAAGTCGCGAGATCTCTGATGAGAAGCAAAGCGCCTCCGACCCACCGGTCGGGGGCGTTCTGCGTTCCCGGGCAAAAGTCGATCGGGCGGTCGCTTTTTGCGTTGACGCATCGAGGCAGCA
>DYPH01000218.1 GCA_020720045.1 Sorangium cellulosum
CGGCTGGGTTCGCTTCGCCGGGTACAGGCTCAGCTTTAACTGAGAGCGGTCTAGCCCCCGTGAGCGCGACGCCGACCGCGGGGGGGATTCATGCGATCCTCGGGCCGACGAACACGGGGAAGACCCACCGCGCCATCGCCCGAATGCTCGAGCATGAGACCGGAATGATTGGGTTTCCGCTCCGTCTGCTCGCGCGCGAGGTCTACGATCGCGTTCGCAAGCAGGTCGGGGACGACGCGGTCGCTCTCGTGACGGGCGAAGAGAAAGTCGTCCCGCGGGGCGCCCGCTACTTTGTCGCCACCGTCGAGGCGATGCCGGTCTCGCGCGCCGTCGAATTCCTCGCCGTCGACGAGATCCAGCTCGCCAGCAATGACCAGCGCGGCCACCTCTTCACCGAGCGCCTCCTCGATGCGCGCGGCACCCAGGAGACGTGGTTCCTCGGTTCCGATGCGATGCGCGGAGCCCTCGCGGAAATCGTGCCCACTGCACAAATTGCAACGTATCCGAGGCTTTCGAAGCTCTCCTTCGCCGGCGGCGAGAACCTCCCCAAAGTCCCCGCGCGGAGTGCGATCGTCGCATTTTCGTTGCCGGAGGTGTACGCGATCGCGGAGCGGGTTCGTGCCCGCCGCGGCGGGGCCGCCATCGTCGCGGGGGCGCTTTCGCCGCGCACACGAAACGCGCAAGTGGCCCTCTTTCAAAACGGGGACGTTGACTATTTGGTTGCGACCGACGCGATCGGGATGGGTCTCAATCTTGACGTCCGCCATGTAGCCTTCGCGAGCACGCGCAAGTTCGATGGCCGCGAGGTTCGAGGCCTCGAGGATACGGAAGTTGCTCAAATTGCAGGGCGTGCGGGGCGTCACCACCAAGACGGTACCTTCGGCACGCTGAATCCTGCGGCCGTGTCGGCCGATACCATCGCCGCCGTGGAACTGCACAGATTTCCGCAGATTCGTCGTTTGTATTGGCGAAATACCGATCTTGATTTTTCGTCGACGTTTGCATTGATGGAGTCGCTTCGCGCCCCGCCACGAATCCAGCGCTTTCGCCCGGCCCCCCTCGCCGACGACCTCGCCGCCCTGGAAAAGCTCGTCGCCAGCGATGCCTCCTACGCGCGCCTTCGCGGGGACGCGCTCAAGCTCCTCTGGGATGTGTGTAAAATCCCCGATTTTCGGAAGCTCCTCTTCGAGAACCACGTGCAGTTTCTCGCCGAGCTCTTCACCGAACTCCGCGCCCATCAGGGCGTCGTTCGGAAGGACTGGATCGCGTCGCGCGTCGCCCCACTGAATGATGTCACCGGGACGGTCGACGACCTTACGGCACGCATCGCAGAGACCCGCCTTTTCACCTACTTGGCGAACCACGAAAGCGCCGATGGCTCCTCCTGGCTCCCCGATGCGGCCGCCTGGCGGGCCCATACGACGGCCCTCGAAGACCGGCTCTCAGATGCCCTCCACGAGGCGCTTGTGCGGCGCTTTGTCGACGAAACCAAGGAGCGCCCGGTACGCACCGGCAATGCTGCTCCGGCCCCCCGGCGACCGCGCGGAAGCGGGGAAGATCTGCTCGCGCGCGTGGCGCCTACACACCCCTTTGCGGCGCTCGCGAAGCTCCGTGGGGCGATGACGCCCGAGCCGCCCGCCGTCGCCGCGCCACGCCCCCTCGCCGAGCGCGTCGCCGCACAACTCGACCCATCCGCGCTCGTGCTCGTACGTGCTTCGGCGTCGCTGTTGTGGGACGTCTCCGTCGCTAGCGAGCCGCTCGGGCGCCTCCGCCTAGGAAATACGCTCGTTACACCGCGTGTTCGCCCTCTCGAAGCTGCGCTCAATGCCGACGATCTCCGTCGCAGCGAAGGCCTTCTTGAGGGGGCGGTCGCCGAGGCGCTCCGCCACGTATTGGGTGTACCCTGCACCGACCTCCCGACCGACGACGCAGCGCTACGGGGCGCCCGTTTTGCCCTGCGGCAGGGGCTCGGCTTTGCGCGGGCGCGCGGTCTCGCCGCAGAAATCGCTGGCGTTCGGAAGGGGCTGCGTTGGTGGTCGATCGCCGAAACCGATCCGCGCATGGCCGACTGGCGCGCGGCGCTCTGGGAGACCTTTGTCGGCGTGCCGTTCCCGAAGGCAGGCCGTGGAGACTCCCGAGCGATCGCGGTGCTCGAAGGGCCAAATTCGTGGCCGCCGCCCCTTTGGGAAGCGATCGGCTACGCACGCGCCGGCACCTGGGCGCTCCCGATCCCGCGTGCGGAAGCGCTCCTCGAAGCGCTCGCCGCCGGCAATCGCGTGCGCGCGGAAGGCCTCGCCCAGGAGGCTGGCATCCCCGCCCGCGATGTCGGCGCCTTCGTCGACGATCTCCGCGACGATGTGATCTAGATCATGACCACCGAACAAATCCAATTTCTCGAATTTCTGCTCCGCGACCATGACGCCCTGTCGGAGGCGAAAGTCCGCCTTGGCCGCTGGACCAAGCGCTTGCCACTCCTCGTGTATGGGGAGCCAGATTCTGGAAAGAACTCGGAAATCGCCGCAGAACTATGCGCCGCGCTCGTGCCCGTGTTCGCCATCGTCCGCGAGAAACGTGCTTCCGACGGCGGCGAACTCGGCTTTCATCCGACCTTTGAGCGCGCCATGTTTCGGCTTGGAGCGATCGCGCGCAAGACCGCTTCCGAAGCCGACTCACAGGCGGTCGTCGACGACGCAGTGTTTGTGTTCCACGAGGCCCTAGAAGTCACCTGGCTCGTCGACCAACTCCTCGCTGCCGTTCACGCCGACGCCCACGGCGAAGCGCCGCCGCTCCGCGAGTGGGCCGCTGTCGAAGCGATGCTGGGGATCGCCTAGCCGACCGTCACGAGGCGACCGTCACGGCTGAACGACGTCGCCAAGCGAGGCTTCAATCGCGACGCGCCCCTTCCACGGCTTCGCGAGGCCGGCGTGGGCTGCGCGAAGGACGGCCGGATCGGGGGTGCGTGCAAGGCACGCCTCGTAGTCGGCACGGGCTTCGTCGCGCCGCTTGGTGGCATCGCGGCAGCGGCCCCGCCACAGGAAAAAAGCAGCCTCCCGTTGCCGATGGGGATGGCCGACGGCGATCGCCGCCGTGAAGCCGGTCTCGGCAACGCGCGGGTCGCCATCGGCGAGCGCATAGAGGCCAAAAAGTGCATGATACACTGGTTCCCGCGGAGCGAGTTCACGCGCCTTCGCCAGGTGGAGCCTTGCTGCTGCGGCGTCGCCGTCGTCGACGTAGGCGACGTAGGCCTCTCGGTAGTGGCCAAACGCCTCGCGGGCCTCGGCGCTTTCGCCATCCTCGACGGCAAAGCTCGGGAGGTCTTCGGCGGGGCTTCGCGTCTCCAGGCGTAGCGGCACGAAGCGATTCCTGCTCGTCGGCGCTTCGCCGGTACCCACCCAGACGACGCCGTCAGCGGGGCGGAACACGACCGACCCGGTCGTGACGACCATCGCGAGCGCCTCGGCGACACGGCAGTCGGGATGTCCCCGATCGGCGAGGATCCCCGCGAGCGAACGGACGTCGTGACCGCCAAGTCCACTCCGAAGAAGTGCGTTTGAACGATCGTGCCTTGCCTGATTGTTTCGCCAGTAACTCGGATAGAGATTGGCCTCGGTCTCACCGAGTCGCTCATCTAAGTATAGGTTTGCGTAGCCAAAATAGCCGCGTTCCTTCGCAACGCGAAACCCGGCGCGGCGATGAGCATTCTCTTCCCAGACGAGCACTTCGCCGGTTTTTCCGTCGGTGATCAAATAGGTCCATCCCCCAAACGGGACGTGCATCCGGAGGATCGCCTCAGCGTCATCGAGGGTGCGCGCCTTGCGCAAGATCACATCGCCGACAACGCCGATCGGTGTACGCTGCACAGAAGTTCCGCCACGCGGGCTGCTGAGCGTCGCTTCTGGCGTGAAGAGGTGCTGGTGGACGGTGAGCGTCAGCCCGGCCTCGTTCATCCCGGTGATGCCGCCGAGGCAGATGCCTGCCGCGCCGACCCACAGGTACTTCATGCCGTCGTCCGGATCCGAGAAGACGACCGTCTGCGTACGCGGCCATTGACCGACGCCCTGGTAGTCAAAATTGCGTGCATGATACAATTTTCCGTCGGCGGTTCCCGGCCCCATCGCGATCGCGCTGGTGCATCCGAGCCCAATGCCGATGCGGTGCGCGAGATCGACGGCGTAGCGATCGACCGTCTCCGGGCGCCGGAAAAAGGCCTTTCCGGGCTGCTCCCGCGCGATGATCTGCGACACGAGCCACACGAAAGAATCGGGCATCGTCGCCCCGCCGAGGATCTCTTCGAAGGGGAGGCGTGCCCCTTCGGCGAGGCCGCGGATGGTGTCTGTGGCGAAGGGGGGGAGGCCCTGAGCGACCCTGCTCCCGACGGCGCGTTGAAGGGCGCCAAAGGCGACGGGGGCGAGTGTTTTTCCTAGCGCGCTCCGGCCGAAGGCTTTTTCGAAATGGCTGCGGAATGCAGGGATCGGCCCCGCCTTGACCGCCTCAGCGAGGAGCGCGCCGTGCTGTTCGCCGCGCTCGCGGGGCGTTCCCCGTACCGTGAGCAGATACAGCCCCTCGTGGACCCTTGCCTCGCCGCGCCCATGCCTGCGGGTCCCGCTCCAGACGTCGATCGCCATGGCGTCCGCCTAACATATCGCATCAGACTCCGCGCCGTCTCCCGCTTCGCGGACGGACGCGTTTGCATCAAACTCCGCGCC
>DYPH01000094.1 GCA_020720045.1 Sorangium cellulosum
TGGAGCCCGATGTTCCGAACGACGGCGCCCCAAGAGCTGAGGGCCCCGCCCTAGGGGCGGCCGGCGAGTCTGTCGCGACGGCGCAACTACCGAACAGCTAAATTCCGGTCAAAAACTGGCAAAAAAGCAGCGCTCCGAGTAGGACCACAAGTCCCTCTTTCGCGTTTTCGCCCCCATCGGTTCATGGCCCGCTCGTTTGCTCGTACTGGTGCGTTGCCACCGCCGAAAAGCCTCACCGAAGACGAGCAGCTCGTCTTGGATGAAGTTCAGCCAGGCGTGGGCGAAGACGAACTCGCCGTCTTGGCCAATTTGACGCTGAGCGAGGTCTACTTCGTCCTTACGCGCCTGGAGCAGCTCGGGCTGGTCGTTGCCGATCAGGCGGCCGACGACGACGGCGCCGTCCCGTGGCTTGGAGGGGAGTTTCCACTCGCGACCGTCGGGGAGGCGGCGCAAACGTACGTGCCCCGGGACACCGGCCTGCGGGCGCCAGCGCCGCTTTCGCGAATGGGCATGCCCGCGATCACTTCCGGCGCTCCTGCAGCAACAACGCCGTCTAAGGTCACGACAGGGCCCGGTCGGCTGATGCGCCCCCTCGAGCGGCCGACGCTCTCAAACTTCGATCTTGCGAAGGAGCTCGCCAAGCTCACGGAACCGATCGAGGCGGAAGAGATTGAGCTGCCGACGACCGACGATCGGATCACGTCGATCCCACCGCCGGTTTCGCTCGATAGCGAGCTGCTGATCGACGTCGAGATCGACGACGAGGTCGAGATCGACGACGAGGTCGAGATCGTCCCCGAGGCCGATCGGCCGACGCTCCCGCCGCCGCACATCGAGGAAGGCGATCTCCCGCCGGAGACGATGGCGGCGTTGAGCTCGGTGCAAATGCGCGCTGCCCACGCACTTTATGTGACGGAATACGCTCAGTTGCCGCTCCCGGAGCGCCTCCACTATGCCCAGGAAGGGGCGAGCGACACCCTCCTCGCGCTGAGCTTCGACGGGAACCCGCAGATCCTCCGGGCGTTGCTTTCGCACCCCTATTTTGGCGTTGAGCACGCGCGGATCGCCGCCCGGAGCCACGGCAGCAAAGAAGGGCTTGAGGCGATCGCGCGAAACCCGGTGTTTGGCGAGGACGCGGAAGTACGCGACGCCCTCTTCGCCAACCCGAACACCTCAGAAGCGGCCATCGACGCGCTCCTCTCGACGCGGCCTCTCGTCGACGCCTATCCGTGGACGACCGACGCCCGCGCCCCCGAGCGCACGAAGGCGATCGTACGGAACCGTTTTCGCGAGCTCTTTCGGTTACGTGGCGGCGATGAGCGCGCCGAGACGATCCTCGCGACCGAAGGGGCTGCGCTCACCCTGCTCGGCGGCATCGCCCTCGACGCGCGGACGAGCCAGCTCCTCACGATGCAGACCGGGCTCTCGCTCACGCTCCTGGCGAACCTCGCCCGCTTCCCGGGGGCGCCGCCGAGCTTGGTGACCCACCTCGCCGGCCTCCCGAGTGCGCGTACGAATCCGACGATCCGGAGCCTGCTCATCGCCCATCCGAACCTCTCGGAAGCGCGGAAGAAAAGCCTTTAACGGCAGTCGCCGTCGCGGCCAGGATCGCGCTGGCAGCCGCTTCCGCTCGGTTTCGGCCCGTGGGAGGCGATGCACTGCTGCTGGCAATCGCCGCCGCTGCAGCTCATCGCGCAGTTCATGAGCGCCCCCGGGTTCCCCAAGCAGCGACCGGCCGAAGCGCCGTCGGGGCAGGTGTAATAGGCCTTGTTGACGCAACAGCGGATCGTGCTGGTGCTGGTGCTGGCGTTCGCAGGTGCCGCCGGCGCCGGTGCCGGTTCCGGGGCGTGGTCGACGGCGAAGAGGTCGTGGGATGCCGAGGTCGACGGGCCGCTCTCCATGGTGCTTTCGAGGGAGGTCCGGCTGGCATTTGCGCCGTTGGGCCCGACCGACACCTGCTGTTGGGTCGTCCGGGTGCCGTTGGGGCCGCTTTCGCTGCGGTAACTCTGCGCGTTGCCGTGGAAGCCGAGCGGGACCGGGCCGACGTAGGGGCCGCACGCGATGACGAGAAGAAGGGGAAGTAGGCGAAGGTAGCGGGAGTTCATCCCTCGGTACGGACGAGGCGGCGGCGTGTAGCGAAGAATTCGTTCAGCGGCGTCGAAAGAGGACCATCTTCGTTTCGGTCATCTCAAGGGCAGCGGCGCGCACCCCTTCCCGGCCGAGGCCCGAGTCCTTCACGCCGCCGTAGGGCATGCCGTCGAGGCGGAGCGACGGGGCATCGTTGACGACGACACCGCCGACGTGAAGGTCCCGAATCGCTTCGTAAATACGCGTATTGGAGTCGGTGAAGACGGCCGCTTGGAGCCCGTAGCGGGAGGCGTTGACGCGGGCGATCGCGTCGGTGAAATCCCGGTAGCGCTCGACGACGACGACAGGGCCGAAGATCTCCTCGGTGACGACGCCGAGGCGCTGGCGGCGCGCGGCGGGGACCGGATCGAGATCGAGGAGCTGGGGGGCGATCCGGTTGCCAGCCAATTCGCCGTCTCTCGCGACGCCGTTGCCAGCCAATTCACGGACGGCCCCTGTTGAAGTGGGCCCGCCGTCTCTCGCGACGCCTCCGGCGGTCGCGAACGGACGGGCCCCGGCTTCCACCGCTTCGGCGACGAGGGCGGTGATGCGGGCGCCGGCGCGGGCGTCGATGACGGGGCCGATTTTCGTCGCCGGATCGGCGGGATCGGCGACGGTCCATGCGGCCATTTCGGCAACAAACTCGGCCAAGAACGGCGCTGCGATCTCTTCGTGGAGGAAGAGCCGCTGGACCTTGATGCACGTCTGCCCCGCGTAGCCGAAGGCGCTCGCCACAAGGGCGCGGACGGCGGCGGCGCGGTCGGGGAGGTCGCTGTGGACGATGGCGGCGGCGTTCCCGCCGAGCTCGAGGCAGACCGGCTTCTTCCCGGCGTTTTCCTTAATCTTCCAGCCGACGGCGTCGCTCCCGGTGAAGGTCACGTAGCCGAAGCGATCGTCGGCGACGAGCTGCTCGGCGACGGCGATCTCGCAGGGGACGACCTGGAGCCAGGGGGTCTCCGGGGCGAGCTCGGAAACGAGCGCGCCGAGCTTGAGCGCGGTGAGCGGCGTCTGCGGGGCCGGCTTGAGCACGATCGGGGCGCCGACGGCGAGCGCCGGCGCGACCTTGTGGGCGACCAGGTTGAGCGGGAAATTAAAGGGGGAAATCCCGAGGATAGGGCCGCGAGGGGCACGGAGCGCGTAGCCGTCGACGTTCGCCGTGGCCGCCGTTCCGTCGAGCGGGATCTGCTCACCGACGAGCGTCCGCGCGACCTCGGCCCCAAGACGAAACGTGGTGACGGCCCGATCGACCTCGACGCGCGCAGCAGCGATCGGCTTCCCGGCCTCGGCGCTCAAGAGCGCTGCAAACGTTTCTCTTTCCTCAACAAGTCTCGCTGCAATCCCTTCGAGGAGCTCGCTCCGCACGTAGCGGGGGGCGATCCGCGTCTTCGCGAAGGCTTCCACGGCGCGCGCCACCGCCCGATCGGCGGCGGCGGCGGCGGTTGTTAGGGGGACCGTCGCCAGCTCATCCCCCGTCCACGGATTTACGACGCGCAAGCTCATGACCCAGGGGACTAGCGAAAAACGGAACGGCACGAATCCCAAAAGGATCCGTGCCGTTTGCAGAGACGCCGGACGCGCCCCTAGATCGTCACGCTCACTGGGCGATGCCGACGGAGCTGGTGACGCTGATCGAGCCCTTGAGGGCGGCGTCGATGTTCGAGCCGGCCTTGAGCGCCTTCGCCGCGTAGGAGATCACGCAGCCGGCCGCCTTCGGGTCGAGGGTGCCGACCGCCTTCACGGAGGCGCCGACGTTGACCGAGGCCTCGGCGAGGTTCTTCGCGCGGACCTTGAGGACCGAGATGAGGGTCGGGAGGTTCTTCTCGAGGGTCGCCACGACCGCCTTCACGTTGTCGCCACCGGTGATGGTGAGGACCGGCGGGGTGCAGCTCGCGCGCGCCTGGACGGAGGCTTCGCAGGAGGCGTTGCAGTCGGCCTTCACGTTGCAACCGCCTTCGAGCTTGCCCCCCTTGCACTCGAGGGGGGTCGCCGTCGCCGAGCACTTGCCGCTGCAGCGGACCTTCGGGGCGGTCGCCGAGGCGGAGCACTTGCCGGTGCAGCTGCCGTCGCACTTGCCTTCGCAGGTGACCTTCGCGCCAGCGCGGAGCTCGCAGGTGCCGTCGCACTTGCCCTTGCAGGTGCCGTCGGCCCGGATGCCGTTGCCGCCGCCAGCGCCGTCGTCGGAGCAGGTGCCGCGGCAGACGCCGTCACAGGCGACGGCGACGTTCGCTTCGGCGGTGCAGGAGCCGGTGCAGCTCGCTTCGCACTTGCCGGTGCATTCCATCGAGACCTTGCCCGGCTCGAGGTCGCAGGAGCCGCCGCACTCGACGACGAGCTGGCCGCCGGTGCAGGTCGGCGGGGTGACGCTCACGTCGCAGTTCGCGTCGATGTCGCAGCGCCCTTGGCACTGGGCCTTCGCGGAGACCGACGCCTCGCAGGTCGGCGGGTCGAAGGCGATCGTGAGCTTGGTGCCGCCGAGGGCGCTGTTGAGCTTGGAGGCGGCGAGCTTGCAGTGCTCGCTGGCGGTGGCGGCGATCGAGGTCGCCTTGTCGCCGGCGTCGAGCTCGGTGGCCGAGGCGCCGAGGTCGATGGCGATGGCGCGGCAGGCGTTGGCGACTTCGGTCGCGGAGCCTTCGGCGGCGGCGGCGAGGGCGTCGACCCCTTCGAGGGTCACCAGGAACTGCCCCTGGGCGCTCAGCGGGAGCGACTGCGCGACGACGTTCGGGTCGGTGCAGCAGGCGGCGCTCTGGACGTCGCTGATCGCGTTGGCGGCGTCTTCGCAGCCTCCGACGACGAACGGGAGCGCAAGGGCGAGCACGGAAGCGGGGACGAGCGACTTAAAGTTCATGGGATCTCTCCTTAGGATCGTGGCAACGAGGCGGATGCGGGGGGGCCCGTCAGTTCGCGAACGCCAGCAAGATTGCTGGAATCGGCGTTGCGAGAGACGGCTGGCCCCGAGGACCCGCAAGGACGGGGGCGTCAAGAAGGAAGCAAGCCTAGCAATAGCCGGCCCATCGTGGACGAGGCGTTTTGCGACCGATTCAGGGTTCTGCGGAACACCTTTTGTTTCTTGAAGGATTTTGTCGCAGGGGCACCGACCGGGACCGATAGGCCTGTGCAGCACCGGTCGCGGACGGACGCGTTTGCATCGAACTCCGCCGGCATCGTGCTGAAGGACGTCACCGCCCTCGCGAACGGCGACCTCTTCGCCGTGGGGGAGACTGCCAACGATTTTGCGGGGATGAAGAACCAGACCCGGGAGCTCACGAACCTGCAGGTCCTCGGGACCGACATCGCCGTCGCCCACATCGGCTTGCGTCCGTGACCGGGTTGCCGGTGGCCGCCCCGCGGTGCACCCCGGCGACCGTTCCCCGGCGACCGTTCCCCGGTGGCTACGCGTCCGCCCGGAACCGCCGTCGGCGGTGAGGAAACGGCGCGTACGACTGCAGCTGGCGACCGCTCCCCCCTTCGGCGCTGGGCTGCCGGGCTCGTGACCGCGATGCTTCGGCGATGTTCGCCCCCCTCGCTTGGCTCCTGAAGGAGCGCCCCCTCGTGTTGGTCGGGGCGCTCACCGTCGCGGCAACGACCTTCGCCGCTTTCGAGCAACTCGGCCTACTGGCAGAAATTTTCGCCGCTTCGAGCTTCGTCATCGCCTTCGCCTGGCTCGCGATCGGCGCTGGGGAGAACGCGGCGCGCGCGCGCCTCGTGGCGGTGATCGGCCTCCCCCTCGCCCCGATCGGTCTCGCCATCGGTTTCGCGTTTCGCGAGCACACGCTGAGGGAGGCGCTGATCATGGCGGTCGGGGCGTCCATCTACCTGACGTTTCTCTGGTTCCCGGCGTTCCTCGGGTTCACGGTATTCATTCAGCTGCCTGTCTATTTCGGAACGCGCGCACGCCTCGAAAACAACCTCGATCGCCGCGATAGCTGGGCCGCGTTCTCCGCCGCGATCCTTGGCAGCGTGTCGGCGTTCGCGGGGGTGGTCCACGTTGCGTTCGACGCGCGCCCTCTCGTCTTCGTCCCACGCCCGCGGACGCGCTGAGGGCGAGAACAACCGGAAGCGGGATCAGACCGGCGACGGGCGGTCGTTCTTGCAGCTCTTGCCCGTCGCCGCGCCCGTCGGAAGCTCGCAGCTTCCTGCGTTCACGTCCCCCTCGACGACGCCGCGCGCCGCGACCTTGCCAACGCCGGCACCCCCTTCTTCGGCCCCGGCGAAGCACCGACCCACGCCCTCTGCACGCACGGCTCGGCGACCTACCGGACGACCCCGGAGCACCTCGGCTACTTCGCCGCGCGTTCGACGGGCGCGTAGCGGGGCTCACCGGGTTGCTAGGGCTCCACGTCACGAGGCGGGAAGCGATCGGAGAACGCATCGAGCAGCGACTCGGGCCCCTCCCCGAGGAGGACCTTCGCGATGGCCAGGAGGAGAGGTCGATCCGGGTCGTCGTCGGCGAGCACCGCCACGTGATCCATGAGGTCGCCGCTGAAGGCGCGCGCCCGATGGTCGAGGTGGAGTCGAAGCTCCTTGAGCGCATTTTCGCGTTCTTCAGGACGATGGACCGCCTGCAGAAACCTGGCCTCTGCACGAATTACACGCGGTCCGGGAAGCGCCAGCGCCTTCGTGAGCCATCGCTGTCCTGCGTCGGGGTCGAGCAGCAGTTGCGCATGCGCAGCGCGTACGCAGGGCAAGCACGCCCAGGGCCGCAAGGTCGCGAGCTTCACAAATCCGTCGCGCGCTTCTTCGCGCTTCCCGACGCGCCAAAGGAAAAGGCTCCGATGCACGATCGTGCGATCGGTCACAGGCTTGTCGAGGAGTTCGTTGCCACGTCGCTCATCCCCCAGGAATCGCTGACGAAAGAGTGCGTAACGCCACGCTGTATGAAAATCGTCCGGATGGCGTAGTGCCATCGCGCGGTCCCAGAACACAGCCGCGCGGTCGACGTTGCGGCGTTCAAAGAGCACGAAGCTCGCAAGTTGTGACGCCGGAATAGGCGTCCACGGGGCGGCCTGGACCGCGGCGACAAGCGCCTCCTCGACCCCGTTCGTGATTCCAAGCTCATTCCAGCGAAACATCGCGAAATGCATCTCGGCATGCAGAGCATCGAGCGTGACGGCCTTCGGGTAGGCGACGCTTGCCTCAGAAACGTCCCCCAGGGCCTCCGCAAGGCTTGCTCGATAGAGCCACACCATCCCCGAGTCGGGAAACTCGGTGCACAGCGCGCGCAGCTCGGGGAGCGCATCTTCCCCAAAGGCCTCCCAGCGAAACGCAGCCGCCTCCGCGCGCGTCTCGGGAGAAGCGCCGTGGGCAATTGCCTGCTCGTAAAACGCCTTTGCGCGGTCGCGCTGGTCGAGTTGGCGCGCGAGGACCTGTGCCCGGGCTGCCAAAAGCTCGGGATCGGCCGTTGCGGCGACGACCGAGTCTTCGAAGAGTTCCGCGGCGCGCGGGTCGTTCCGCGCGATGAGTGATTTCGCGTAGCGCCGCAGCACCTCGGGATCGGCGGGGGCGATGCGACGCGCGCGCGCAAAGAGCGAATCGGCGAGTTCCGCGTTGGCCGGATCCTTCGCGAGTTCCTCCGCGTAGGCCGCGATCTCCGCGGCGGTCGGGGCACCGCGAAGGACCGTGTGCCGAAGCCGGCGAAACGTCGGATCGGTGAGCGGTTCCGTTACCAAGGGTGCATCCGGAATCGCGACGGGCGGGCCCGCCGTAATTTCATGAAACAACAGGGTAGTCGTCCAGTCGTCACTCACGAACCGGGCGAGCGGCAGGAGCTCGACGACGTCATCCTCCTGGTGGATCACCCCAGCCTCCGCGAGCGGGCGCTCCAGTTCCCGAGGGATGCCCTTTGTCCCACCCGCGAAGGCGTCGCGGGCTCGCTTGCGGAGCGCTCCGTCGGGGATCCGTTCGAGCCGCGCGGCAAGCTCCTCGGCGGCGGCGTGGGAAAGGCTTCGTAGCCAGTCAACACGCGCGGTCCGCGCCATAGACCGATCGACGTCGAGCTCTTCGAGGTCGGCGTTTGGGAGCGCAAAACGCAAGCGGTGACCGATGGCGCGGTCGAGGAGCCGAAGGAATTCCAACGGTTCGAAGGAACACTCCAAAGCCCGGCGGACCGGCAAGTTGCCGATCCCGAGGCCGGCAAGGGGGTGGTCCTCATCCTGGAGGGCGGCGAGGAGCGCGTCGTGGAGGGGCCGGTGGACACGGGGCGTCAGCCAGCCGCTCTCCCCGAGCGGCATCGCCGGGTCGGCAATAATCATCCACTCGGGGGCGAGCTTCGGGAGTGCGGGGACGGCGCCGGGCGCGACCCCCGGCGGGCGATCCCCGAAGACGCCGAGGAGGAGCCTTGCGGTTCGCGGTTCTGCGAGGGCATCGAGGACGAGCGCCTCTTCCCAGGAGAGGACCATCGCGTGCGTCGCGCCGACCGCCGGCTTGAGGAGCGCGAGAAGCCCCTGGAGGTCGTCGCGGCTGTAGAAGCAGGGGGCGAAGGAGACGCGATCTACAACCGCTCGAAACGGCGGCGGTTGCAGGTAGCGGAGCGACGCGAGGGGGACCGTCGAGCCGGCGGTTGACGCCATCAAAACCACCGAATCGTCGGATCCAGCGTGTAGTGGGAGGGGTCCCAGAAATCGACCGGGAGGAGGACCTCCTTCTGGGTGAAGGCTCGGAAGGCCTTCTCGTTACCGCCGATCGCCGCGAGGATCTCCTCTTCTGGCAGTTCAGCTTCAAGGCCACGCTCTTTGAAGAGCTTAAACAGAGCCGCTAGCTGACTCTGGAAAACGCCTCCGTACACCCGCTGGTAGCGCGCTTTCGCAGCGTCAAGGTCGCCCTCGATCCCCTCCTCGGAGATCGCGAGTTCAGATACCCAGTGCAAGAGTGCGAGCGGCGTGGTCGCGTGTTTGGCTAGCTCTTCAAGACGTTGCAGTGCCCCGGGCGTTTGAAGGGCCTCGCGAACCTTCTCGTTCTCGCGAGCAACACGATTCTGAAGAATTTTCCGGTTTTCCTCCACCTTGAGTCGCTGGAGGGAGATGGGCGATGGGCGATGCCGCGTGAATGAACCGGTGTGGAAATACGCGCGCATGCATAGGAGCGACGCTACAGGGCCGTCGGTCAAGCCCAAGACTTGGCTGAGAATCGCCTCCGTGTCGGTACGCGTGTCTTTCGAATCGTAGCGGTGGCGAAACTCATCAAGGTTATCCAAGAAAAGGAATACCTGCGTCTCCGCTGCACGTAGATCTGCGAAAAGCTCCTGTGCGAGTGCAAAGAGCTGCGCGTCGTCAACGACCACTTCAATTTCGAGACTCTCGGCGATCTCGCGCTTCGCGGTTACGCCGATTTGAAGATTCGCCTCAACCGCTTTCACCAAACGCCCGACCCCGAAGTTCGCGAGCGCGGAAAAGCCGAGAATACGGCTCTGGAGTTGGCGCCGTTTGACCGTTGTTGAACGAACGAGCACGTTGAACAGCTGGGCGGCCTCAAGCCGCGGGGACACACTTTTCCTGCTTTCGCCCGGATCGCCCGTCTCGTAGCTCGCAATGTCGTCAAGGAGCGATTGTGCAAAGTGCTGAAGAAACTGGCGTACCGTTTTCACCGCACGACAATCGACCTCGACGAAAATTGCGGACCCAGAAAACTTTTCGCGAAGCTGATGAACGACGCAGCGTCCGAGGAGCGATTTCCCAACGCCTTTTCCGCCGATCACGACCTCCTGTCGCCGCGACAAGACATTCGATGGGTTCGCACGCGCGTCTTCGAAGTACGACGAGAAGACTTCGACAAGACGCCCCCTTTCCGAGTCCCGATTCACGAGATCGCGCGTGTCGAGCGTATCGGGCTGGAAGTGGTTCAGAACGATCATGCTTGAGGCCTTACGCCATCGCCTTGGGGGCGGCAAGATTGCCCACTCCGGCGACGCGGTGCCCTCCGAGGGTCGTTCCTGGGGTGACAAGCGGCCCTGGCGAAGGACCGAGAACACGAAGCTGCGTTCACCTAGCTTCCGCCCAAATTCGTGGCGCCTCCAATTTCTGCTTGACACTCCCCGCCCCCTCTCGAAATCTTCGCGCCATGAAATCTGCCCTTTCACGTCGCCTGGATCTCGGGGAAAGCCGCAACGTCGCGCAGCAATTGGCCACGCATGCCGAGACGCTAAAGGCGGAAAAACGGACGCTCCACGCGAAGACAAAAGCGGCGCTCAAGGGGGTGCTCGAGAGCGGTGCCCACCTGCGTGGCCTTGCTGCCGATGCGTCGTTTCAAGAGATTGATCGCGAGGTCGATGCCGGGTTTGGAAACTTCTTTCGCGCCGTCACCGCGCTCGCGGCGCTCTACAGCGGCACCCGCGTTCCGTTGACCCCTGAATTGCGCGCGCTCCACGATGCGGCGGCGAGCCTCGAAGACCTCCTCCGCAACCACGATCGGCGCCTCGTGCAGCTCCCCTACCGGGACCAGTACGACGCCATGCAGCGCATGATAACGACCCTCCAGAAGCCGGAAGCGACCGCTCCCCTCGCCGCCCTCGGCCTCACCCAGGCGGCGGCGCGCCTCGCAGCGTTGACCGACGCCTACGGCCGCGGGCTCGGCTTTTTGGAAACGAGATCCGAAGAGCCGACGGCGGCCATCGGCCCCTTCCAGGATGCCCTCGCGAAGCTGCTCATCCACGTGACGTCCGAGCACGATGGCGACGGCGAAGACGACCTTCGCATCCGCGCGCTGCTCCTCGGCCCCTACGAAGACGCCGTCGAGCGCGCCCGCGAGGCCGATGCCGAGCGCCGGAAATCCCGCAAGAAGAGCGGCTGAGCCGGTCTGAGCGCCGGTCGTGGCGCCCCCAGACCGGTACATGCACCGCTGTTGGCGAGCCCGGACCGGTACATGCACCGCCGTTGGCGCCCCCAGACCGGTACATGCACCGCCCTTGGCGAGCCCGGACCGGTACATGCACCGCCCTTGGCGTGCCCAGACCGGTAGGTGCACCGCGGTTGGCGAGCCCGGACCGGTACGTGCACCGCCGCCCCGCACGGGAAGTCCGGTGCACTGTCTGGCTCCATTCGCCTCGGTGCGCTTGAACGGGCGCGGCAAGCCCGAGCCTCCGTTATGCTGTACGGATGGCGCGCTCCAAGAATCCCCTACCGCCTCCAGCCCTCTCGAGGCGGCGCATGGCCGCACGGATTGCTCGCTGGCCCGCGAAGAACGACCTGGTGGTTTTCACCTGGAACGTCAAGGAGAACGAAGACGCGGTGAAGCTCGCCTGCGCGCATCTGAATGCCTACGTAGCGCTCGGCGCCCACTGTGTCGGTGCGCTGCAAGAGCCCCCCTCAAACGCCCAGGCATTGATCGAGTCTTGTGGATTGCACGTTCATTCCTCGGAGGGAAAGAACACCGTATTTCATTCGCAGGCGATTGCTGCAGATCCGTCAGCGCCCGCGCATCGCATGGGTTCAAACGACGACCGGGGGCGTATCGTCGGCGTGACCTTGCAGTCGCCGGAGTGGAGCGGCCTCCGCTTTCTTGCCGTTCACGCCCCCGACCGTCGGAACACTTCTTCCCCGGAAGAGCGTGCTGCGTGGGGAGCGCAAGCCGGTGAGATACGGCAAGGAATGGGCGACCCGGCTGTTGTCGCTGGCGACTTCAACGCGAACCCCTGGGACTCGGAAATGACGTGGCGCCAATGCTGGTATGCGAGCCACCCGAATCGAAACGCGACAAAGCCTGGGAAGCTACCGGGCGAGTCTGCGCATGCGCTGCCGCTCGTGAATACGATGTGGAGCGTGGTTTCTTCCAAGGGCACGCGGGGCAGCTTCCAGTACCCGGATACCTTCGACCTTCGCTGGCATTTCCTCGACCAGATCTTGATCTCTCCAGAGCTCTATCGAAAACGGATGGCCCCCCGCGTGCTCCACCGTATGCAAGGGAAAGCGCTTGCGGATGCTAGAGGCCCAAACATGGAGTGGAGCGACCATCTACCGGTAGAGTTGGTTATTCCCGCCCGCACCCCCGAATCGACGGAGTCGCTATGAGCAATCTTGCCGCAAAACTCAAGAACGCGACGCTTGGCGCGCCGTCGACACCAGCGCAGGTACATTGGTCCATCGAACTCTGCGAAGAGTTTGCCAAGACCGTCAACGAGAAGCATGGGAATGAAGTCCGAGCGATCGTCAAGAGCGCCTTCGCGCCCGGCGTCTCCCGGCTGGAGCTTCGGCCGACGACCCGTCCCAACGAAGCGGTTTTCGTCTTCGTCCTTCATCCGCGCGGGACACAGGTCGCGGTGCTTGGAACGAACGAGAGACTTTTCGACGCCGACGAGTTCGAGGCTTACCTGCTCGACCTTTACGGGTCGGAGGACTTCGCGGCGACCGTCTACGAGCTTACGCGAAGGAACACCGAGCCGGCTGAGGCCTACCTTCGTTTCGGCGCTGCGTACGGCGATCGGAGCCCGGCGCAAGACGTGTTCGTTCGGCTTGAGACGGACGCCCAGCGTGTGATGGCGCTCGCATTCTGGAACGCGGAGACCAAACCGATCTCGATCGTCGCATCGATCGCCGGCGCTACCCCGATCGCCAAGGGGCGGAGCGTCAACGGCGCGAAATGGCTGATGAGTGCGGGGATTGCCGTCAAGCTGTCCGAGGCCACTGACCAAGGCGAGGGCAAAATTAAGCTGAAAGGCATCGTCGGCGACGCTGAGGGGCGTGTGGGGGCCAAGTAGCGGTGCACCGCGATCAAACGGTCCCGCTGGCACAGTTCGGCGCGCCTGGGACCGCGAGTAAAGCGCGTCCACGGTGCGGCGCGGGGTGGGCCCGGTTCTTGGACGGGGAGCCCCATGAATTTGCGTGCCTTCCGCGCCTGTCTGTTGGCTCTCCCCGCCTTTGCCCTGCTCCTCCCGCTCGCCGCCTGCGACGACGACCCCGGGACCACGGTCACGGCCGACAGCGGCGTGGTCTGCTGCCCTATCGACCCGCCCTCCTGCGACTGCCCGCGCGCCGGCGGCGTGCCGAACCAGTTTGGCGTCTGCCAGCGCGGCTCCTGCGACGCACCGCCGCCAAGCTTCTACGAGATCATCGACGAGCACGGCTGCCGGGCGCTCGCCCAAAAGGAGTACACGGGGACGAACTTCTGCGGCCTCCAACCGCCTCGCGACGACGGCGGCGCCGACACCTCCCGCGACGGAAGCAGCGATGCCCAAACGGATGCGGCCCCCGACGCCAGCAACGCCGACGCGGCCACGGACGCAGGTGCCCCGTGAACGCGCTCCTGCGACCCCTCGTCGCTGCGAGCGTTTTCGCGGTGCTCGCGCCCCTCGCCGCCTGCGACGCCACAAGCGACGCCCCCACCGACGCCGGTTCAACCGACGCCGACGCCAAGGGGGACACAAAAATCACCGACGCCAAGAGCGACGCGAACGTCGTCTGCTGCCCCATCGATCCCCCCTCGTGCAACGGCACGCGCCTCGGCGGCAGTCCCGACGCGAACGGCCGTTGTGGATGGGCGATCGCCGACGCGCCACCGCCGAATTTCACCGAGTTCCTCGACGAGAACGGCTGCCGGACCTACCGCGTATCCAGCGAAGGTTCCTGCCTAAACTTCGACGCAGGAAAGTACGGCCCCGCCCCCGACGCAGGTGCCCCGTGAGCCTCGGCCGCTTGCTCGCCGGCCTGCTCGCCATCCCGACGTTCGCCGCCCTCCTCCCGCTCACCGCCTGCGACTCCGCGTCGGAGGGTGGGTGCTGCCCCATCGATCCTCCGTCGTGCAACGGCACGCGCCTCGGCGGGAGTCCCGACGCGAACGGCCGTTGCGGAGGGGCGATCGCCGACGCGCCACCGCCCACGTTTTCGTCGTACGTCGACGAGAACGGCTGCCCTGCCTACCGCGTTTCCGGCAGCGGCTCCTGCTTCCGGCGCGACGCCGGCTACGACGCGGGACAAGACGCCCAACCGGACGCCGACGCCTCCCGCGACGCCAGCAGCGATGCCCAACCAGATGCCCCCGCGAGTGACGCCGACGCAGGTGCCCCGTGAACGCCAGGGACGGACGCGGTGGCACAGAGATTGACCGAGGCCGGCATGTCCCGCCGTCCGCTCCCGTTCCTCGCCGCCGCGCTTTTTCTCGTCCTGTTCGTCGCTTGCACGAGCTGGAAGCTCGAAACGCCGGTCGCCGCGCCGATCAACCCCGGTGGCGCCGGGCCCGAGGGGGCGGCGAAGGTCTGCGTCGCGCGAACCAGCGTTCTCGCAAGCGCTGTGACGTTTCCGACCCACGACAACGGCGTGCTCGTCGGCGCCACGCGAGGCCCCGGCTACTTCTGCTACTTCGCCGCCCCCGGCAGCCACACGATCGTGACCGAAGCCGACGAACCGGAGGTCGCCACCCTGCAAGCGGTCGCCGGGCGCGCGTATTACCTCAAAGAAGAGGTCGATAACCTCTTCGGCTACGTGAAATGCCGCGCGGTGTGGGTCGAAGGGGAGGCGGCGGCCGACCTGTTCGAGGGGCTCTCCTACGAGGCGCTGGTCGGCGTCCCCGGCCGCGAAAAGCTCCCCGACCCGGGCGCCATCGTCCCCGCCGCGGTGTCGCTTCCAGCGCCTTGACCGCCCGTTCGTGGCATCCTCACGCGGTGAACGCCTGGCGCCTGCTCCGCCCGACCGACGTACTCCTGTTCGTCGTCCTCGCGGGCCTCGTCGGCGTCATCGGCACCGTCGTTTTTCGCCGCCAGCTGTTTGCGAGCCGGGCCGCCGCCATGCAGGCCGAAATCGGCAGCCTCGCCACGAACGTCCACTTCGCCTACGCGATCAGCGAAGTCACCTTCGGCGATGCGATAAGCCATACGCTCTGCCGGTCGGCGCAGCCGGTCCCTCGGGACGTCGCCGAAATTCGGGGAAAATCCTACGCCCACCGCCCGGAAGACTGGACCCCGCCCGGCACCGACGAGCGCGACGAGGGCCGCCATTTCCTCGTCGGCTTCCCGTGCCTTAACTACGCGGGGCCCGGTCACAGTGGGCCCGCCGTCTCTCGCGACCCGGGCGGTCGCGAACGGACGGCCCTCCCATCCAAGCTGCTCTACTTCCAGATGAATTACACATCGGACAGCTCGCCAACGTCCCCCGGTACCGCCTTCGAGGTGACCGCCCGCGGCGATCTCGACGGCGACGGCGACCTCTCGCGGATCGCGACGACGGGGAGGGTCCGCGACCGCAACCTCTGGCTTGCACCGTCGCTCGAACTCGAAAATCTCGAGGAGTAGTCGTTAGTTAAGGCCTTCTGGCGTCGTCGGCATCTCGCCAAGCAGGACGACGAAGTTGCCGACCTCGTGGGTCCGGAAGCGGCGCTGGAAGCGCTCCACGATCGGCGTTCGGTCCCGCCGCGGGAGCACGGCGACGACGTCGGCCGGGAGGTAGAGTTCCCGCGCCGGGACGAGCGCCGCCGCGACGCCGTCGTGGTAGGCGACCCGGTCCCCGACATGGCGGTAGGTCTCCGGATCGTCAGAGAAATGGGCTTCGTAGGTCTCCTCGCCATTCGCGCAGAAGGCGACGGCGATCGGGAACGGAACGTCGGCCCCCGCCTCAAAGCGGTACGGGTGCCCCGCAGGGAGGCGCTCGGCGGTCGCGTAGGCGAGGGCGGCGCCGCGCTTCTGGACGCGTGCGATGAGCTCTTCGCGCGTCTCTTCCGGCTGGGGATCCTTGCCGAGGGCGAGGCGGATCGCTCGGAGGCCGGCGGCGATGTCGCGCCCCTTGCCGGCGCCGACTTCGTCCGAAAGCGACGGATCGGCGTTCATCTCCGCAAAGACCGTTTCGAGGGCCGGGCAGGCGTACGCGGCGAGGCCGGCGGCGGCCCGGTAGCGGGAGGCGGCGAGATCGCTCGTCGTCATGGCGTCGGTGATCCGGAAGAGGTCGGCGGCCATCTTTTCGCCGCGGCGCCGGCCCTCCGCGCGGCCCAGCGCGGCGACGCTGATCGCAAACAGGTTCGCGACGGCGCCATCGAGGCGGAGCCCGAGCTCGGCGAGCTGTTCCCCCTCCTCAAAGCTCGGGACGATCTCCGGGCGGTCGTCGATAAATTTAAGAATGGTTTTCGTTAGGTACGGGCTTCGGCCGTCCGGGCGTCGCGGCGGGTGGACGCCGCCGCCGGGGATCGCGACCGCGGCGAAGGGGTCGTCGAGCCGGAAGGGGAGCGCCGCCGTCACGCGCATGGTGACGTCGAGGAGGAGCTGAGGGAGCCCAAAGAACAAGTACTTGCAGGCGGAGTTGGCGAGCGCGCCGAGGAAGACGATCTCGTCAAACTTCTCCTGGGGGAGCGCGAAGCCGTCCGTGAGGATCGAACGGAGCAACACGACCGACGCGCGGGTCTCGTCCGGCTGCTCGATCGCCGCGTTGTAGGCGTCGAGGAAGTCGTCGTCTTCGTCGGTCACGGCGAAGAAATCATCCAGGGTAATCGTGGTTTCCGGCCGTTCGGCGAAGCGCCCTTCCACGTCGCTACGAAGGCGTCGGCCGGCGTCGACGTCCTCTTCTTCGCCCTCCCGGAGCTGCTCGACGACGGTCACCGTGCAGTCGTCGTCGCCGCGCCCCGCGATCTCCAGGTAGACGAAGGCGCCCGCCGCCTTCCGGAGTTCGTCGCCATAGAGGTCGATAAGCAAAGAAAATCCGGGCGTCCCGAGCTGCCCCGGACGCGCCGCTTCAAAGGCGCGCCGCAGGAGTTTGCTCTGGCGACGGAGGATGAGTGCGAGGTCGGCCACATCGGTCAAGCGGGCCGGCAGTTGGGCGAGGAGCTTGGCTTCTTCAGCGATCATGCGCGCGATTATCGCGAGAGTCTGAGCGCCCGTCTCGGGAAAAATACCGTCCAACCGCCACCGAACCCGTGACGAATCTTTCCACGAATGCGCCGAGATGGGCGACGCTTCGGCCATGGATGCCCTCTTTGCAAACCTGGAACACGCCTTCCTGACCGGCGAGCCCCTTGACGACGCCATCGGCGCCTATTTTCAACACGCAAACGCGACCCCGGCGGAGCGCGCCGCGATGCTTGGGCGCTTGGATTCGCTGTTGTGCGCGCGCACGTGTGCTGCGCGCCCCCAGTCGATAGGCCGCTGCGGAGCGATCGGGTTGCTCGCCGGGGCGCTCGTCGAGATCTCCGAGGAGTCGGTCGGCGAGTCCTTCCCGATGGGGGTGTTTGACCTCCTGCTGACCGAGCTCCAGTCGATCCCCAGCGATCCGGAAGTTGCGGAAGAGTTTGAGTTTTCCGAGGGCTACTACGTGCTCGAGCGCGCGGCGATGGCCTACCTCGCCCGGAGCGCCACCCGCCGCGCCTCCCTCCCGCAACGCGATGCCCTTCGTCAAAACCTCCGGCGCTACGGCGAGCGCTACGGCTTCTTCGGGAAGATGCTCCACGTCCTCGACGACGAGCCCTTCCTCGTCCTCGACGCCGAAAACCGCCGCGGCTTCCGCCTGCGAACCTTCGGAATCGCCGACAATTTTCAGCTCCACGCGCTCCTCCGCGAGGCGCTGACCGCGGGAGCGATCCCGGCAAGCCAGGCGATCCCCGGCGACCCGTTCCCCGCGGAAGCGTCTGCCGTTCTCCACGGTCCCAGCAGCGCCGACCTCTCGCTTGGAAGCGATTGGCAGCTCTCGACCTGGCGAGGGCTCGGCACCAAAGACACAGAGAAAATCGACACCTCCGCGTGGATTTGGAACGAAGGGTTTCCGGCCGAAATCCCGCTCTGCGCGCCGCTCGGCGTGCGCGTGATCCTCATCCACGTCGGCGGCATTCACCGGAGCTGGCACCCCCACCGCATCTTCGAGGCGATGGACGGCCGCGTCGTCGTCGACGCCATCCTCGAGCCGGAAGACGTCGACGCCGCGCTCGCGGCCCTCTTGTAACCGGCTACGCCGACCAGCGATGGCGGTCGCGGAGGCCGGCGCGGGCACGGTGCCGCTCCACGTTCTCAAGCACCATCGCGCGTAGCGACTGCGGCGACGGGGTGTCGCAGGCGGTCGTCACGAAGGTCGCCCCAAACGTGCCCGGCAAGAGCGCGACGCCGAGGCGGTAGCCGGCGGCGAAATCGGCAAGAGTTTCAGGATGATCGGCGATCGGCGCAAGCGCTTCAAGTCCATGCGATTCTTGATTCATCGCCATCTGCGCCGCGTAGCCGGAGCGCTCCCCCACGAGCACCTCGCGCTCCTCCGGCGTGCAGCGGTGCGTTTTGGTCGCGCGGCCGGCGCGTCGATCGGCCAGTGCCCGCTCCCGGCGCTCCTTGCGGTTCCCCGGGGGAGGGCTGCGCAGCCACTGATCGAGGAGGTCCTCCTGAACCGCGCATCGATGGGTCGTAAGAACGGCGGCATAAACCCCGAAGGAAAATCCGGGCCGCATCCCCATCGCCGTGAGCTCCGCGATGGAATAGGTGCTCATCGACTCGGCATGGGGAACGAGAGAAAAGAGCTTGGGAAGGCTGGAAGGATCGACGGAGAACAGCGCCCGCTCGTAGGACTGTTTATTGGCAGCAAGGGCGCGAAGCAGCGGCTCATGGGCCCCGTCTTCCGGGAGCGGCTCCCGAAAATTCCCACGCTCTTCGGGGGTGAGAAGGCCTAGGCCCGCCCGGTAGCCGCGGGCGAAGGAGGCGGCCGTCGGTGCATCGACGACGAGCCATACCCCCTGGAAAGGCCAACGTTTAAAGGCCTCTTCGCGCACCTCCGGCGGCTCGCCATGCGGCAACGCGGCCTCCGCCAGCGCCGATGCATACTCGGACCACCCCCACACTTGGGCGCGCTCCCACTCGGCGGCGGTCCACCCCTCAGGGCGCTTCCCGTCCGCCGACAGATTCACCATCGACTCCTCAAGTTCGTAGAAACGATAGACACTGTGGACGGCTGCGTAGACGCCAGCCGTGAAACAGGGATCGCCATCATCGGCGATAAAGGTTTCCGTCGCAGCCAACAAAGATTCCGGGACCGGTGATTGAAAGAGTTCATGCAGGTTCATGGCGCGTCACGATAGCGACGGCGGCGCGAAATGCAGCCCCTGTCCCACACGCACCCCTGTCCGAACCTGTCCGAACCTGTCCGAACCTGTCCGAACCTGTCCGAACCTGGAAACGCCGGCCAATTCGCACGCCACAAACGTGGAAACGCCCGGAGATCTTGGGGATCTTCGGGCGCTTGTTCCTCGGAGAGGGCGGCCTCTCAGAAGGTGACGTGGACGACCGGGAAGCGAACCTCGGTCTCCTGCTTCATGCCGAACTGCTTCTGCTGGGCCGTCGTGAAGACCGGGCGCACATCGGGGACCGGCATCCCCATCCGGAAGGTGCCGGTGTGGACATCAAGCAGCGACTGGGGGGCCGGGGCCGGCGGCGGAGCCGGCTTCGCGGTATCGCTCATGTTGGAGACGCTGCCACCGGCGGCGTTGGAACCGCCGGGGCCCGGATCGGGCGCGGGGCCGGTCGGCGGGCGGTCTTCCGTCTTCGAGTCGGTCGGAATGTACCGGGTCGCGTTGAGCGTGAGCACCAACGCGGGGACCGCCATCACAAGGCCGCCGGCGAGGAGATAGAGGGGCGCTTTGCCGTCCGAGGAAGACTGCTCGATGAAGTAGCCGCCCACGCCGCCGCCGATCCCGCCGACACCGGCGCCGACCAGGTAGGCCCACGTCGGGCGGACGCCGACGATCGATTCGCCAATCGTCACAACCTCGGCGCCAAGCAGCGCGCCACCGACGATCCCCTTCGCCGTCGGGGAGACGGTCTCCTGCGCCGCCGCCTCTTTGGGGGCGCTGGCGAGGGCGAAGAAGGTGGCAACAGCTGCAGTCGCAGCGAAGGCGGCCTTCGTGAAGGTCTTGGAATCGTTACGGAAGCGAAGGGTGCGGGACATAGTGCGAATCGCCCTCGAAGTGAGTGCCAGTGCGTAGCGAGTGACAGATCGGAAGACGGCCCGGGACGCCGCGCGGGGCTGCGACCGACGGGCGCCGCAAAACCGGAGGCGAGACTAGCGGATTTCCCCCGGGGTGGGGAAAAAGGCGACGGGTTCGTCCCGAGCCTTGAGTAGCGTAGGTGTTCTCCGATCCGGCGTCTCTCCGGGCGGTGACACACGTGGTTAAGTTGCCTCCCCTCGCGCGTCCGTTCACCTTCCCGGGCACAGACCCCTTCTCGGCCGGTTTCCGCACGCGGGTCTTCCGCCATGTCGCCCTGGCCACGGCGCTCTCGGCGTTTGTCGCCGGCCTTGGAGCGGCGGTTCGTCTGCTCCCGCTCGCCCTCGATCCGGCGCTCCCGGCGGCCGCCTTCGCCCCCTTCGCGCGGAGCCTCTTCGCGCTCGCCATCGAGGTTTCGCTCCTGCTTGGCATCAGCGGCGGGGTGGCGTCGGCCTTGTACGCGTTCGGCGATCGCGGCGACGGGCGTGCGCTCGCGGCCCTCGGCGAGGGGCCCCTCCGTACTGTCGCTCGCACCGGCCCGTCGTTGCTCCCTTTTTTGCTCCTCCTTGGTGGCGCCTCCTACCTCTTTGGGCGCGATGCGGGGGCGCCGGGGCGCGTCCTCGGCGAGATCATCGCGCGTGGCGAACAGCACTGCATCGAGACGCAAAAGGGCGGCACGCCGAACGCCGTCGTCCTCCCATTTGTGCCGCTCGTCTGGCTCTGCGCCCCCGGTCAGACGCCACGCCTCGCTGGGCGGACCCCGGTCGGCGCCGTCCCGCTTACCGCACGAAATGTTCATCTTTCTGGCGACTTGGCTCGCATTTCCCTCGACGACGCGCGCCTCCTGTTCGACGGCGGCCCCCCGGCAACGCCGACCTCCCTCCACCTCCACGCCCAAGAGTTTTCCATCGCGGGGCTCCCTCCGTGGGGGCGCGCGCTCGTGCTCCCGGCCCATTCACGCGCACTATTGCTGCCACTCGTCGCGCTCCTCGGCGTGGTCCTCGTCGGCCGCCGCCTGGTGCTGCGCCCCCTCGAAGGGGCCTACGGGCGCGTCGTTGCGATCGTGGTCGGCCTTGCGCCTGCGCTCGGCGCCTTTGGAAGCCTCCAGGCGCTGGAGCGGACGACCGCCACAGCACCCACATTTCTGCTCGTCGTTCCGGCGGTCGCCTTCGTCCTCGCCGCCATCCCCCTCGAAGCGCTCCCGGGGCTCTTTCGAAGGCTCGGTGGGAAGCGGGTGAGAAATCGGGAACGATCGGACGGCCCCGTTGCGCCCTGGAAAGTCCAGTGATAGCTCGCCGATCGACGAAGGCTTGCGCGGGAGACCGCCATGAGCTTCGCTTTCTGCAGAGACCCGAACGAGAAGGACGAACAATGGGCAGCCTCGGACCGATGGAAATCCTGGTGATCGCCGGCATTGCCCTGCTCCTTTTCGGCGCTGGCCGCGTTGCCGATCTTGGCAAGGGTCTCGGTCAGGGGATCAAGAACTTCAAGCAGGGGCTCCGCGAGGCCGGCGAAGACGACGAGACCGACGAAAAGAAGGCCGCCGAAGCAAAGCCGAAGAAGAAAGCGAAGCTCCGCGTCGCCGAAGAGGCCGACGACGACGAGGCCGAAGAGCCGAAGGCGAAGAAGGCCAAAGAAGCCTGAGCGAGCCCCCGTCAAAAGCGGTCCTAAGAAAAGCCCCCGCCCCTCGGAAAGAGGTCGCGGGGGTTTCTCCGTCGAGTTTGTCTCCGCCCGGCGAGACGCCGGATCGGAGAACGAGGACCCGACTCGGTCTCAATCCGGGTAGCGGCGCTCCAGATCGGCAAGGACTTCCGCCGTTTCATTGACGATCCGATGGGCGATCATCGGATCGCGACCAAACCACCCAAACACCCGAAGCGACGACGCCTGCCCCGCGCTGCCGCCGGTGAGCGTGAGGTTTCGCGTCGCGGTGTAGCGGTCGGTGGCGGCCGCCGTCGCGAGGGCCGGCCAACGCCGCTCGAGGTGGGCGGTGACGACCGTCGCGACGTGGCAGCCGGCGCATGGGAGGTCGTCGGGCCCGTAATTCTTGGGATTTTGGAGCCGCACGTAGGAGGCGTAGGCGGAGGTCCGCGCCTCCTCGGAGAGCCCATCGAGCTTCGCGCTGTCGAGGAGCGGGTTGCCGTCTTCCGGCTCCTTCGGCGACGGGAGCACGTCGTAGAGGTAGCCATCGGTCGTTACCGGGCGAATCACGCGCTGATTCCCGGCCCCCACACCGACGATCTCGATCGCCTTGTACGCCCCCTCTTTTGGCTCTACGCCGCCAAAGAACCATGTTTCCTGCCGGGGCGGCGCACGAAGAAAGAAGGTTTCACGGATCAGGTTCTCTTCGCCGGCATGGGCGAGGATCAGCGCGCGAAGTTCGCTCGCGTAGCGGCCGCTTGCGCCTTGGGCGGCAAGCGCCGGGTGGACGCGGAGGGCGTCGTCAACCGCCGCCTCCGGTGCCTCTTTTCGTAACGATCGCAACGCCTTGACGACGTCACGGAAGGCGCCGTCTTCGAGCCGGTAGAAGACGTGGAGCGCCGAGTCGCGGGCAGACCCGTCGTCGTGGAGCGGCTGAAACACGAGGCGAATCTGCGCCTCACAGGCAGGCTTTCCCGGGTAGCGGAAGCACCCATCAAAGCGCGCAGCGACGACGCGCATCCGCGGGTACTCGATCCCTTCCGGCGCCGTCACACCAAACTTCGGGACCGCCTCAAAGGCCGCTTTCGGCAAGAGGACCCCGCGCGCGCCGGTCGCTTCCGCGGGGATCCAGTCGGCGGCGACGGCCAGCGGCACGAGCACGGAGACGTCGTTCATGCCGAGAGGCGCTGGCGCGACGGGCGTCTCCGAAGTGCCGCAAGCGGCTGTCATTGCTAGAAAAGCGAGCGCGATCGATGGCGATAACGAACGACGGAAGGGAACGAGGCGAGGCAACGGCGAGGGCATGGGGTCCGATTACCTTTATTGAAAGTCGCTTTCAACAACTGTCGATGACTGCGGCTCGCCGTGAGCGCGACGTCACTTCGCTTCGAGGTAGATCGTCTTTCCGCTCTTCTTGATTTCCCATTTCTTTCCATAGGTTACCGTGAAGGGGCTCCCCTCTTTCGTGTACTCGGAGCTCTTCTTCGCCCGCGTGAGCACGACCGACGTCGCCTCCTTCGGGACGATGATTTCGACGCTCTCGTTCTTGGCGACGGTGTGGTCGTCGCCGGCGAAGACGATCGACGCCGAGATGACCGCTTCGCTCCCCTTCGGCGCCGGGACCGGGTCGAGGGCGATCCCCTTCTCAAAGATCCGGATGCACTCCTTGCGGAGCGCCGAATAGAGGTAGCCGGCCGAGGCCATGCAGCCGTGGGCGTCGCGATCGCCGCCGGCGAGATCCGGCGGATCCTCCGGGGTTGCGGCGGCGGAGGCGCTCGCCACTGGCGCGACGGGAGCTGGTGAGGAAACGGCGAGCACGGATGCAGGTGCCGGGGCGACCGACGGCGCGGCGTTGGCTGCCGGCTCGACGGCCTTCCCTCCGCAGGCAGCGAGGACAGCGGCAGGAACGACGGGGAGGGAAAGAGCGAACGGGCGGAAGGGCATTCTCACTTTTTTACGCGACCCCGCGGTTCCCGTGATCGCTTTTTCGACGTCCTCGCCACGGAGGGGCGGAGACGCACCCGTCCCAAAAGCGTTCTCAGGAGGATTTCATGAACTTCAAGCCACTTATGGGCACTGTTCTAACTGCAGCACTCGCATTTTCTTCTTTTGTTTCCTGCAGCAGCGGCGGCACAGCAACCGGAAGTACCTGCCCAACGACGCAAACGCTCACCTACCAAAACTTCGGCCAAGCGTTCATGAGCAAATACTGCACAAGCTGCCATAGTGGCGGCGAGTCCCCGAACTTGTCTACGCTCGCCAGCATCCAGGCCCACATCTCAGACGTCGACAAAGAGGCGGCTGCCGGCCCCGATGCGACGAACACGGCGATGCCCGAAGGCTCGACAACGCCGAGCGACGCCGAACGGAAACAACTTGGCGAATGGCTCGCCTGCGGCGCCCCTTGATTTGTACTTGTGGCGTTTTTGCGGAGCGAGGTGAGTTGCCTCACTTCGTGAATTTAAAAACAGATGAGGCGGCGGAGACCTAGGATTCATGAGCGAGCAAGAAGCTGCACCCCGCAGATCGCTCACCAAGGAACCTCCGATGAAACTCTCCCCGCTCGCCCTCCTCGCGCTTGTCCTCGCCGTGCCTGCTTTTTCCACCGGCTGCATGGCCCGTGTGATGGCGGAACCGGTGTCGAGTGTCGCCTTCGACGTCTCAACGACCCCCTACGTCGTTTACGAAGGGCAGCAGACCTACTGGGACGGAAATAGCTGGTATTTCCGGCGCAACGACCGGTGGCACACCTACCGCCAAGAGCCCGCCGAGCTCCGTCGACGACGCCCGGCACCGCCCGCCGTCCGCCAGGCCCCGCCGGCCCACCGCGAAGACGAGCGCCACGACAATCGCCGCGAAGATCGGAAAGAAGAGCACCGCCGGTAGGCGGTTTCCTCATTGGCGACCGGCCTGTGTATGGTGCGCGCATGCCTTCGGAGCTTGAGCAGCTGCTCGCCGGAACGAGTCGCACCTTTGCCGCCGCCATCCCGCTCCTGGAAGCGCCGCTGCGCGACGAGGTGACGGTCGCCTACCTACTCTTGCGTATCGCCGATACCTTCGAGGATGCCGAGGCCTGGAGCCCGGCAGCGCGCACACAAGCGCTTCTATCCTTTGAAGAATCGGTCGTTGCCGGCTCTTCGATGCCCCTCGTCGCGCCCCCCGGCTTCGACGCGGCCCACCAGGCACTCCTCGCGGAGGCGCCGGCCCTCTTTCGCCATCTCGCCAGTTTCCGAGGGGCGGCCCGCACGGCGATCGTTCACCACGTCACGCGGACCATCGCCGGCATGCGCGCCTTCCTCGGTGCCACACAGCCGGGGCGCGGGCTTACTCTCGCAACCACCGAAGATCTTTATAAATACTGCTACATCGTCGCCGGGATCGTCGGCGAGCTGCTCACCGATCTGTTCGTCGAAGCGACGCCGTCGCTCCGGCGTGTGGCCGCTCCGCTCCAGCAGGACGCTGCCGCGTTTGGCGAGGCGCTCCAGCTGGTGAACATCCTCAAGGACCGCGAAGGGGACGCGGCTGAGGGGCGGAGCTTCCTTCCGCAAACAGCTGATTTACGAGAGGTTTTCGCCCGCGCACGCGCTTCGTGTGTGCGCGCAGAGGCCTACACGGCGCTGCTGTCTGCGGGCGGCGCCTCCGGGGGAGTGCTCGCCTTCACGCGGTTTCCGCTGCGCGTCGCCATCGAAACGCTCCGCGCCCTCGAAGAGCGCGGCGCCGGCGCCAAGATCGGTCGCGCCCGAGTGCTCGCGATCTTGGCGGAAGAGGTCGGTTCCTGAGTCAGCCGTCGACGAGCGCCACGATGGCGTCGGCGAGCGCTTCGAGGGCCTGCTGGGCGCGGGTTCGCGCATCGTCCAGGGACTCCTGCGCCCCCATGTCGACGCGAACATCGACGTAGAACTTCGCTTTCGGCTCGGTGCCGCTCGGGCGCGCAATGACGCGAGAACCCCCTGCGAGCTCGTAGACAAGGACGTTTGAAGGCGGGAAGTCGATCGTCTCCGCGACGCCATCAGCGCGTTGGATGGAACCGGTTTGAAAATCGACGCGGCGGACCACCGCATAGCCGCCGATCGTCGACGGATCCTGGCTTCGGAGCCTCTCCATGAGGGCGGCGAGCTCTTTCTGGCCGTCGGGCCCCTTGCGGACGATCGTCCGCTGGCCGGAGACGTAGAGGCCAAACTCGCGGGCGATCCCGTCGAGGCGATCCCACAAAGTCTCTTTCTTTTCAGCAAGTACTGCGACGAGCTCCGCGGCGATCGCGAGGGCGGAGATGCCGTCCTTGTCACGAACGAGGTTCCCCACCGAGTAGCCGAGCGCCTCTTCGTAGCCGAACAGGGTCGTCGTCCCCCGCTCCTTCTCGAAGCGCATCGCCGTGTTCGCGATCCACTTGAAGCCGGTGAGCGTCTCCGCGAAGGCGGCCCCTTTCGCCTTGGCGATGGTGCCGAGGAGCGGCGAAGAGACGACGCTGTTAAACACCGCAGGCTGGGTCGCGGTGCGCGTCGTTAGCAGATAGTGGCCGAGCAACACGCCGACTTCATTGCCGGTAAGTTGGGTAAATCGGCCGTCCTTCTCCCGAGAAGGGATCGCGATGGCGAGCCGATCGGCGTCCGGATCATTTGCGAAGATCACGTCGGCGCCGACGCGAGTGGCGAGGGCAAAGGAGAGGTCCATCGCCCCTTTTTCCTCAGGGTTCGGAAAGGCGACCGTCGGGAAGCGACCATCCGGCTGGGCCTGCTCGGCGACGGTATGCACCTCGCCAAAGCCCCCTTGGGCGAGCGCCTTCAGAGCGAGCCGGTTTCCGACGCCGTGCATTGCCGTGTAGACGATCTTGATCGTACGCCGGCCGACCGGATCCCCTTGGTCGTCGGTCGCGCCAAGTGCTTCAATTCCTGCAAGATAGTCCCCTTCGACCGAGGGGGGGACCGGCTGCACGAGCCCCTGCTCGCGGGCGTCGTCGAGGGGCAACAGCGGGACCTCATCGGCGGGCGGCGCCTCTTCGATGGCGCTCGCGATGATGCCGTCGACGGGCGGGATGATCTGGGCACCGTTCTCCCAATAGACCTTAAAGCCATTGTATTCCGGCGGGTTATGGCTCGCGGTCACCATGACGGCGGCGGCGGCA